>NZ_JBHWIW010000027.1:0-95935 GCF_042731955.1 Streptomyces sp. NPDC059828
GGGGGCTTTTTTTTTTTTTTTTTTCTCCCCCCCCCCATTCCGCCCCTGGGGGGCCCCCCCGGGGTGCGGGGCGGGGGGGGGGGGGGGGGCCCCCCCCGCCCCCACCACGGCCCCGACCACGGGGCTCAGCCCGCGAGCACCACCCACACCCAGGCGGCGACGATCAGCAGACAGGCGAGCAGCTCCACCAGCACGCTCGCCCCCGCCGTGCGCATCACCGTACGCGTCGAGGTCAGCGCCTCGCCGTGGCCGCCGAGCCGCAGCCGCTCGGAGCCGTAGACCCCGCCGACAAAGCCCGCCACCGCGCCGACGACCGGGACCACGACGAAACCGACCAGCGCCCCCGTGCCCGCGAACACCGCCATCCGAGGGGTGACGCCCACATACCTCATCCGGCGCGGGCCCAGTTGCCAGACCACCATCTGGGTGAGCAGCAGCAGCGCCGTGGAGCCCACCAGCAGCCACCAGGCCGACGCCATCCGCTCCTGTGCCGACCACCACAGCACCCCGGACCAGACCAGCCAGCTACCAGGAATCCCCGGCACCAGCACCCCGAACAGGCCGAGCAGCATCACCATGCCGACCAGGACGAGCTGCCATGCCTCCATCAGCCAAGGGTGCCGGACCGGCACCGCCATCGCAGGTCGTGCGTGGGCGGTCTCAATCCGCGTCAGCCGCCTGTCCCGCTTCCGTTCCCGGCTCCGGGTCGCGGCTGACCCAGCCCTTCTCGTACGCGTGCCACCCCAGTTGCAGACGGGTCGTCACCCGTGCCAGCTCCATCAGCCCACTCACCCGCCGCTGCACCGTCCGAAGCCCCAGGTCCAGCTGCTTCGCCACGCTCGTGTCCGTCATCCCCGCAAGCAGCAGCGAAAGGATCTCCAGGTCCACGGTGTCAGGGCCCGGTGCCTGGCCCTCCGTCACCTCGGCGTGCAGACCGAGCCGCAGCGGCAGAGCCTCCCGCCACACCGTCTCGAACAGGCCCAGCAGCGACTCAAGAAGCCCGCTCGTATGCACCACGAGCGCCGCCGGCTCGGCACCCCGCTCCGCGAGCGGCACCATCGCCAGCACGCGGTCCACGATCACGAGTTTGGTCGGCACCCGGTCCACGACCCGCACCTGCTCCTCACGGCCGAGCGCAGCCGTCAGCTCGGTCAGCCCCGACGGGCGGGACAGCACATCGCGCTCGATCACCACCCGGTACGCGACACCGCGCCGCGCGGCGCGCTGCTCCGCCTCGTTGTCCAGCCCCGCCACGGCAACCGGGCTTCCGGTGACCAGCGCGCACACCTCGGCGGTGGCTCCGAGCTGGAGTTGCAGAAAGCGGTGTGCCACCGCGCTCGCGCCCGTCACCACCTCGATCAGGTCGTGCACGGCGGGCTCCGCCGCCTCCGTGCGATACGCCTTGGCGAGCAGGTCCGCCGCGAGCGCCGCCTGTTCGAGCTCGAGGCGCTGCCGGGTGAGCAGCGCCCCCAGGGCCGCCGCGGGCGGAGCCGCGACCCAGCGGCCGGTACCGGCGGACGACTGCGCCGCCAGACCCTGCCGCTCCAGTCGGCGCAGGGTGCTCTCGGTGTCCAATTCGGGCAGCGCCAGCCGGTGCGCCAGATCGGTGACTTCCGCGGCGCCGAGCGCCACCAGCGTGCGATACGCCGACTCCTGCCTCGCGTCGAGACCTATCGCTCCCAGCACCCAGACCCCTCCCCGGACCTGTTCATTCCCCTGTTGCGGGCGGGGCCGTCCTGGCGGCAACCGGCCACGGCGCGAACCCGCCGCGTACATCATCCCCAGGACCCGGACCGGCCCACCGCCCATCACATCAGACGCGGGATCAGATCAGCGCCCAGCGCCGGTGCATGGCTGTGACACGGGGTGGCCTGACGTGTCTCTTCGTATACCAGTTCCTACGGCTATTCCGACAAATTCTCCCGTTGGCACACCCTTGACCGGTCCCCTCGGTGGACAATGGGGGCCATGAGCGAGCAGGGGGAGAGGCCCGCCACCGATGATGACTGGTGGCACCGGCTGTATGACGCGTCCGCTCCGGACACCGGCCCCGGGCCCACGGCGGGGGACACGGTCGATGACCGATTCGAGTCCGCGGTGGACACGTTCGGCTGCGAACCCGGACCTGTGTCGTCGTCATTACCGGCGTCCGCGTCCGCCCTGCCTTCCCGTACGCGTCCGGGCGCCTGGTGGGACTCGCTGCTGCCCGGTGCCCGGGCTCCCTGGGAGTCCCCTGCCGAAGGACCGTCCAGCACCCCGCCGCCGGAACGGCAACCCGCCGCCACGGCAGGGACCGGGGCCGTCCCCGACCCCCGCAGCATCCCGGCACCACGCCCCGGGCTCGGCCATGTGGGTGACCGCCCGCCCACCTACGACGCCGAGCCCACCGCTCTGCCACCCGCCGACCCCCAGGAACTCGACGCCCTCGTGGCGGACACCGTGCTCGACGGCGCTTCGTACGGCACGTTCACCCTGCGGGCCGCATCCATACGCGGCGACTCCGCGCGCTTCCGCGGCGAACCGCGACGCGACGTCCTGCTCACCGCCCGATTCGGCGGCGGCGAAGGGGCTCTCGTGCTGGTGGTCGTGGCCAGCGGCGCACGTGCCGGTGAGCGGACCCATCTCGCCGCAGCGGATCTCACCCGCTGGATCGGGTCGGCCGTGGGTCGCAGCCATGTCCGGCTCGCCGACGACATACGAACCGGTCGCCGGGGTGACCTCAAGTCAGGACTGCACCGGCTCACCGACCGCTCCCTGGGTAAACTCCGCGCCCGTGCCACCGAACTCGGCGTGGCACCGGAGGAGTACACCGCCGGTCTGCGTTGTCTGCTGCTGTCCGCCGACCCGGCCTGCCGCACCCGGGTGTTCTTCGGAGTCGGCGAGGGCGGGCTGTTCCGGCTTCGGGACGGTGCCTGGCAGGACCTCGACCCGCGCGTGCCGGAGGCCGCCGTGCGTGGTGAGCCCGTCGTCGGATACGGCTCACCGTCCCCGGGACAGTCCCCGCCCTCGCCGCCGTCCCCGCCAGCGGAAACACCCGACGGCGACCGGCTCACGATGGACCTCGGCGTCCCCACACACGCGGCGCCGCATATCGACGACCCCGTGCCGCCGCCCGCCGAGCCGTTCCGCTTCCGCGCATCCGTGGCCCGTCCGGGGGACACCCTGCTGCTGTGCAGCGCGGGCCTCGCCGATCCGCTGCGCGGCGAACCAGCCTTCTCCGATCGGCTTGCCGAGCGCTGGACCGCACCCGAGCCCCCCGGCCTCGCCGGCTACCTCGCGGACACCCAGCTGAGGGTGAAGGGTTACGCCGACGACCGTACGGCCTGCGCTGTCTGGGAGGCGTGAGCGTACGGGCCGTGGATAGATGGACCCATGGCCAAGCAGAACGTCGCAGAGCAGTTCGTCGACACCCTTGTCCGGGCCGGTGTGCAACGGCTGTACGGAGTCGTCGGCGACAGCCTCAACCCTGTCGTCGACGCCATCCGGCGCAATCCCGGTATCGACTGGATCCAGGTCCGCCACGAGGAGACCGCCGCCTTCGCCGCGGGAGCCGAGGCACAGATCACCGGGCGGCTCGCCGCCTGCGCGGGCTCCTGCGGCCCCGGAAACCTGCACCTCATCAATGGTCTCTATGACGCCCACCGGTCCAGCGCCCCGGTGCTCGCCCTCGCCTCCCACATCCCGTCATCCGAGATCGGCCTCGGCTACTTCCAGGAGACCCACCCCGATCAGCTGTTCCGCGAGTGCAGCCACTACAGCGAGCTGATCTCCAGCCCGAAGCAGATGCCGCGGATCCTCCAGACGGCGATCCAGCACGCCATCGGCCGCAGCGGAGTCAGCGTCGTCGCACTCCCCGGCGATGTCGCATCCGAGCCGGCCCCGGACACGCCCGTCGCGCAGGCGCTGGTCACCACCCGCCCCACGGTCCGCCCCGGCGACGCGGAGATCGACGCACTCGCCCGCATGATCGACGAAGCCGACCGCGTCACCCTCTTCTGCGGCAGGGGAACGGCCGGCGCCCACGCCGAGGTCATGCAGTTCGCGGAGCGCATCAAGTCACCCGTCGGTCACGCGCTTCGCGGGAAGGAGTGGATTCAGTACGAGAATCCCTACGACGTCGGTATGAGCGGGCTGCTGGGCTACGGGGCCGCGTACGAGGCCACTCATGAGTGCGATCTGCTGATCCTGCTCGGCACGGACTTCCCGTACAACGCCTTCCTCCCGGACGACGTCAGGATCGCTCAGGTAGATGTGCAGCCCGAGCACCTCGGCCGCCGCTCCAGGCTCGACCTCGCCGTCTGGGGCGATGTGCGCGAGACGCTGCGCTGCCTCACCCCGCGGGTGCGCGCCAAGACGGACCGCCGCTTTCTCGACAAGATGCTGAGGAAGCACGCCGACGCACTCGAAGGCGTGATCAAGGCGTACACCCGCAAGGTCGACAAGCACGTGCCGATCCATCCCGAGTACGTCACCTCCGTGCTGGATGAACTCGCCGCCGATGACGCGGTGTTCACCGTGGACACCGGCATGTGCAACGTATGGGCCGCCCGCTACCTCACGCCCAACGGGCGCCGCCGCATCATCGGCTCCTTCAGCCATGGCTCCATGGCCAACGCGCTGCCCCAGGCCATCGGCACGCAGTTCATCGACCGTGACCGACAGGTCGTGTCGATGTCCGGCGACGGCGGATTCTCCATGCTGATGGGGGACTTCCTCACCCTGGTCCAGTACGACCTGCCGGTGAAGGTCGTACTCTTCAACAACTCCTCCCTGAGCATGGTCGAGTTGGAGATGCTGGTGGCGGGGCTGCCCTCGTACGGGACGACCTACCGCAACCCCGACTTCGCGGCGATCGCCCGAGCGGTGGGCGCCCACGGTGTGCGGGTGGAGAAGCCGAAACAGCTCGCGGGAGCGCTGAGGGACGCCTTCGCGCACAAGGGACCCGCCCTGGTGGACATCGTCACCGATCCCAACGCGCTGTCCATTCCCCCGAGGATCAGTGCCGAGATGGTCACCGGCTTCGCACTCTCCGCCAGCAAGATCGTGCTGGACGGCGGCGTCGGCAGGATGGTCCAGATGGCCCGTTCCAACCTCCGGAACATGCCGCGCCCTTGACAAGCGGAGGGTGCATGTTCCCTCACACGCCGTGAAATACGCATGCGTCGGCAGCGCGGGGGCGGGGCATGCATTCCAGGGTGCCTGTTCGGGCTGCGAACAGGATGAGACGAAGGGACCGTTCCGACGTGCTGTGGGGGATGATGACAAAGCGTCAGGGAAGGTCCGAGCCGGGGCAGTTGCGTCGAAGAGTTGGGCGGTCGGATCTGCGGGCCGTGCCCGAGGTGAGACGTGCGCTGCGGGACCTGCTGGGGCGCGGCGACTGGGGAGGCGGGTCGGGCTCGGCCGAAGTGGCGGAGCTGCTGGTCAGCGAGCTGGTGACCAATGCTCTGGTGCACACCGACGACGGCGCGGTGGTGACGGCGACCGTGGCGCCCGCCCGGCTGCGGGTCGAGGTGCGTGACTTCACCTCGGGAGCCGACGATCCGCATCTGCCGGTCCCGGCCGTGGGCGATGACAGTACACACGGCAGGGGACTCCTGCTGGTGCAGAACCTCGCGGACGCCTGGGGAGTGCGGGCGCATGCCCTGGGCAAGGTGGTGTGGTTCGAGCTGGACGGGGGACGGAAGTGACGTCGCTCGGCCCGGGCGGGGGGGGGGGGCCCCCCCCCCCCCGGGCCGGGTGTGGGTGTCGTATCAGCCGAACTGCCGCTCGAGGTCCTGGAGTTTGCGCTCCAGCGAGTCCAGCCGCGGCAGCGTCTGGGTGTCGTCCTCGGCGGTCAGATCGACCGTGACGGGGGTGCGGGCCTCAGCGGTCCGCACGGCCTGGAGGGAGGGCCGGGAGCGAGAGGGCAGTTGTCCCGTCTCGGATAGGGCAGGCTCCGCTGATGATCCCACGGCCGCCGGTGGGGAGCTCGCCGAGCCGCCCATCGCGGTGACATCCACCTGCCGACCGCCACGGGCGCGGTTCCATGCGCGGTGCTGCCGGTTGAGCGCCCGCAGCCTGGCCCGCTCCAGCTTGTCCTGCTCGCGCCGGCGCAGCCGGTTCTGCTCCTTCTCCCGGCGGTCCTCTCGCACCTCGTCGACGGCCTCGTCCAGCGTGCGTACGCCTTCGAGAAGCATCAGCGACCAGGCGCCGAAGGTCTCACGGGGTGCCCGCATCCAGCGTACGGCCCTGATCTGCGGCAACGGACGTGGCACCAGGCCCTGTTCGCGCAGTGCGGCCCGGCGTGTCTGCTTCAGCGCGCGGTCGAAGAGCACCGCGGCCGACAGTGACATGCCCGCGAAGAACTGCGGTGCACCCGCGTGGTCGAGGCCGCGTGGGGCGTGGACCCAGTTGAACCAGGCGGCGGCGCCCGCGAACATCCACACCAGCAGCCGGGAGCCGAGGGCGGCATCGCCGTGGCTGGCTTCGCGCACGGCCAGCACCGAGCAGAACATGGCGGCACCGTCGAGGCCGAACGGCACCAGGTACTCCCAGCCTCCGGTGAGGTTGAGATTCTGCCGGCCGAAGCCGACGAGTCCGTGGAAGGAGAGCGCCGCGGCGACCGCCGCGCAGCAGAAGAGGAGCACATAGGAAGCGGTCCCGTAGATCGCTTCCTTGCGGCGCCGGCGCTCCTCACTGCGCTCCCAGGAGTCCTCGGCCGCGGAGCCTTCGCCGGCACGCTTGGCGCGTGCGAGCACCGCCACCGCCGCCACGGCACCTGCGAGCAGCACGCCGCCCGGAAGCAGCCAGTTCAGCGATATGTCGGTCAGTCTCATCGGGGTCCCTTGCATCCTTGCTACTGCATCGCGGTAGGGCCTTTCGGCCGCCATATTGGCCGAAGTCCCGTGGCGGGCAGTGGGTTTCGTGGCAAGAGAAGGCCAACGAGGCGATAGCGCAGCCGAATAGCTGACAAATGGGGGCGTACTTTTCGAACGGCTCTCTGTTTTCGCGAGCGTGCGTTCGAGTTGGCGAGCCTGCCTCGGACTCGCCTCTGCAGTCCTATGCAGCCCTGCGGAGCGTGTCCGTGTCGCTGGTGCGGGGACACGTGACGCAGGTGTCGTCGGGGCGGAGGGTGTAGAAGAGGCAGCAGCTCGCGCGGTCGCGGGTGGGCAGCGGCGTGCCGTCGGGGTCGGTGAGCTCACGGAAGCCCGCCGTCCCGACGTAGGGCTTCGTGGTGCCCGGCAGCAGGGCCTCGAGCTCTGCGATCGCCCGCCGCTCCTCGCCCAGCAGATGGGCGATGTGCCAGAGCCCTTCGGTGACCTCGTCGGTGGCCATGCCCCACAGGGCCCGCCTGCCCCGCCGCATCCGTGGGCCGAAGCCTTCGAGCACGGGTGCGAGATGTCCGGCCACCGCGTCCCGTACCTCGGTGCGCAGCGCCTCCTCGTCCGGGACCACCCGGGCTCCCGGCAGGGCGGCGGCCGGATCGCCGGGCAGGCAGGCGAAGTCGCGCACCCGGACGGTCATCCGCCCCAGGCTGCGCTGGAGGGCCACGTCCTCGACGTGCACCCGCGGCACCCGGCGGTGCAGAAACCAGGGCACCGTGATCAGCAGGCAGGCGGGCCAGGCGTACCGGTGGAGCCCGAAGCTGGCGATCACGTCGGGGCGTGCCTGGCAGCCGTAGTCGCGGAGCACCTGGGCGTTGTCCCAGGCGAGGAACGCGTCCAGGGCGGGACCGCCCGCTGCGAGGTCGGCCGCCATGACCCAGCCACCGTCCCGTGGGGTCGGTTCGCCGTCCGCCAGTTCCTTGATCCTCAGGCCGGGGAACACCTCGGTCAGCCGGCCGTACGCGTCCGTGACGGGCGAGACGGCGTCGGCCGTCGGAGGTGCGAGCTGCGAGCCGGGGATGACGGTTCCGGGGACGGTCATGGCAGACCACCAAATCGCGATCGTTAGTAGGTAAGCCTAACCTTATCCGATCCGATCCGTGTTTGCCCCTTTACACTGAGGGCACCAAGTCCCCGGTGTCAGCGTATGTGGGTATGTGCCGGGCTCGCACGACGCCGACGCCGGAGGAGGACCCCAGTGGAGCAGGGCAGAGCGCGCGGTACGTCCGCGGCGCGTCCCCTCGGGTTCCCCCGCGCGGCCGCGGAGGCCGTGCGCGGCGAGCACACGCACAGCGAGCCCCCGGCGCCAGGCGCGGGGGTCGCTCCCGTCGGGCACGTCCCGGGGCCGCGTCCCCCCGTCACGG
The DNA here is from genome assembly GCF_042731955.1 of Streptomyces sp. NPDC059828. Lineage (NCBI taxonomy): Bacteria > Bacillati > Actinomycetota > Actinomycetes > Kitasatosporales > Streptomycetaceae > Streptomyces > Streptomyces sp. NPDC059828. The sequence goes on from NZ_JBHWIW010000027.1 coordinate 8,228, forward strand.
CCGTGCGCCGTCACTCCGTCCGCGGCCAGGTGCTCCAGGCCCTGCGCGCGGCGCTGGTCAGCGGCGAGATGACGCCGGGCGAGGTCTACTCCGCCCCCGTGCTCGCCGAGCGCTTCGGGGTCTCCGCCACCCCGGTGCGCGAGGCCATGCAGCAGCTGGCCACCGAAGGCGCCGTCGAGGTCGTCCCCAATCGGGGCTTCAGGGTCATCGAGCACGACGCCCGCGAGCTGGCCGAGCTCGCCGAGGTCCGTGCCCTGCTCGAGGTCCCCGTGGTCCTGCGGCTCGCCCGCACCCTCCCCGCCGCTCGCTGGAGCGAGCTGCGCCCGCTCGCCGAGGCCACCACCCGGGCCGCCGCCACCGGCGACCGGGCGGTCTACGCGGAGTCGGACCGTGCCTTCCACCGCGCGATCCTCGCCTTCGCCGGGAACGGCCAGCTCGTCGGCATCGCCGACGAGCTGCACCGCCGGTCCCAGTGGCCGCTGCCGACCCCCCGCACCAGCCACGAGCCCGCACAACCTCCGCGTCGCGCCCTGCTGATCGCCGATGCCGCCGAGCACACCGCGCTGCTCGACGCGTTGATCGCCCAGGACCTGACCGTGGTGAGCGCACTGGTGCACGAGCACTTCGCGGGCGCCGACCTCTGAGCAGCGGACCGGCGAGGCACGGCTGTCGAACACCAGGCGTCAGGCCCGACCGGTCAGCCGTGCCGTCCGACGTCCATGGTGTGCCCCGCCGTCGACGCCGCGCCGGCGGAGCCCGATGGCCGCCGCGGATCTGATCGTGCTCACCGGGGATATCGCCCGCCCCCCGATCGGCCCGGGTCATGGAGCGGTTCCCCGGCCCCGGTGACCGCATGGTGTGGGTCCGGGCAACGCGGACCACGAACTCGCCGGGTACCGGCGCGGGTTGCGCAGGCATACCCACGCCGACTGCCGCGAGGAAGCGGCTGTCGGCGTGTTCAGGCCGCCGGAGCCGGCTGCGTCGGCGGCGACAACTGGTCGGCGAGCCAGGTCGGTACGCCCCCCAGCAGTCGGAACAGCCGCCTTGCCTCGGCCCGCAGCCGCCCTGCCTCGGGCTCCGGTTCGGTGTCGGCGAGCGCGGTCAGTGCAGGGGCCGTACCGACGAGGTAGCCCAGCTCCTCCCGGATCCGGAGGGACTCCCTGAACCCCTCCCGGGCCTCGGCCAGTTCACCGTCACGCAATGCCAGCGCGGCGAGATGGCGCCAGGTGAAGGAGAGCAGCAGCGTGTCGTTCTGGGTGACAGCCCCCGCATGTGCGCGGTGATAGGCGGCGCGAGCGGACTGCGGTGAGTCGGCGAGGTGTTCGGCGACGAGGCCCCGCCGGAAGTCCAGCAGAGCCCGCCCGGGAGCATCCGGCGCGAGCAGCGCCGCCGCTCTGCCGAGGGCCGCACTGGCTTCGTCCGCCCGATCGCGTACGCCCAGCACCGTTGAGGAATAGGCGAGTTGACCACGCTCGCAGGCCGCGGCACCCCGCTCGTCATCACTGGCCGCCGCCGCCTCGGCCGTACGCAGCGCGTCCTCGGCGTCTTCCCAGCCCGTCCCGGTGAACAAGCAGCGCTCCACCAGCAGCGCGGTGCGCTGGAGGGTGAGCGCGGGGGATGAGGGGTGGGGCGCCAGCAGGGCCGCCGCGTCGGACCAGCAGCCGCGCGAGCGCAGCCGCCATACCGCGGTCTGGAGCGGCTCGTCACCTGCGGTGGATCCGGAACCAGACATGGCGGTATACGCCACATTGTCCTCCCCTAGCGCGCCATTGTGCTGTTGGGACAGACCGAATCTCAGCATGGATAGGTATGCCTGGCCAAGCCCTCTGGTGAATCAGTTCACAATCGCTCGGTTCCGGTCGATCAAGATCACAGAAGCGTCGCGACACCGCAGACTGCGCCCACCGGGAGCGCTCGTCCCCTCGCCCGCCCGGCTCAGCTCATCCGCAGTGCCAGGAAGAAGTCCAGCTTGTCCTCGAGCCGGGAAAGGTCACGCCCCGTCAACTGCTCGATCCTGCCCACCCGGTACCGGAGCGTGTTCACGTGCAGATGCAGCCGTGTGGCACACCGCGTCCAGGAGCCGTCGCAGTCCAGGAACGCCTCCAGGGTGGGGATGAGCTCCGCGCGGTGGCGCTCGTCGTAGTCGCGCAGCGGGTCGAGCAGCCGGGCGGTGAAGGCACGGCGGACGTCGTCGGGGACGAAGGGGAGCAGCAGGACATGGGAGGCCAGCTCGTGGTGGCCGGCCGCGCAGACGCGACCGGGGCGGGCGGCGGCGACGCGGCGGGCGTGGCGGGCTTCCTCCAGGGCGCCGCGGAGGCCCTCGGCGGAGTGGACGGCGGCGCTGACGCCGAGGGTGAGGCGGCCGTCGCCGTCGAGGCCGGCGGACAGGGGGGCGTGGACGGCGGCGAGCAGGGCGTCCGCGTGGAGGCCCGCGCTGCTGGTGCCGACGTCGGAGGCGGGGCCTTCGAGCAGATCGCCGGCCGACTCGTCGGACGCGTCCGTCGCGGCCACCGCGGGGAGCGGCACCAGGGCGATGGCTTCGTCGCCGACGTGTGCGACGGCGATACGGTCGGCCGAGTCCGGGCCCGTGGTCGCCGGGTCGACCAGGATCTCCTCGAGCAGCGACTGGGCCACCGGACCCGACTCGACGGGGGTGCCCCCGGTCTCGTCCCAGTCCACCCGTGCGACCACGACCTGCCAGTGCGGGGCGGTGCCGAGCCCAGGCAGCAGCACGGGCGCGGCGACCCGCAGTCGGGCGGCGATCTCGGGCGGTGCCGCGCCGGACTGGACGAGTTCCAGGACCTCCTGGGCGAGGCGGCGGCGTACGGTGCGGGCCGCCTCGCGACGGTCCCGTTCCACGGCGATCAGCTGGGTGACGCCCTGGAGCAGATCGAGCCGGGCAGCGGGCCAGTCCGATGCGTCGGCTTCGACGGCGAGCAGCCAGTCGGACAGCACCGACTCCCGGACGTCCCGCACCTCGCGCGAGGTGGCACCCGGGGTCCGTCCGGTGTTGCGGATCGGGAAGAGCGAATAGATTGATCCTTCAACCGTCGCGCGATAGGGGGCGCGCCGTCCACTCCGGCTGGCGGCCAGGTGCTCACCGGCGAGGGTGGCGCTCACCTCCTGGGACAGGGGCTCGCCCGCGCCCGCGACCTGCCGTCCGGTGGGGGAGAGAACCCAAGCGTGCAGGTCGAGGTCGGTGCCGAGCAGGTCGAGCACCACTTCGGGGCCGCCGCCTGCCGGGCCTGAGGTCATCATCCGGCGGTGCCGGTCCACCACGGCGGCCAGGTCTCCGGCGCGCTCGCCCGATACCTGTCGTACGACATGCTCGGTGATCGTCGCGAAGGCAACGGACTCATGGACGGCGAAGAGTGGCATCTTGTGCCGTAGGCAGGCCTCGACCAGGTCGTCCGGGACAGCGCCCAGCTCCGCCTCGCCCGCCGCGAGCCCCGCGACCCCCGAAGTTGCGAGAATACGGACAAAAGACTCGGAATCCTCGGGTGAGCGGCGCCAGGCGAGCCCCGTGAGGACCAGTTCACCGCCAGACAGATAGCGGCTCGGGTCCCGCAGGTCGGTCGTCATCACGCCGCGCACACCACGGTCCAGCTCGTCGTCGCCGCCGAGCAGCCGCAGTCCCAGCGCGTCGGTCTCCAGCAGTGCGCGCAGCCGCATCTCGTCGCCGCCGATCTGTCTCGTTGTAGCCGTTGGAGTGATCCGGGGGCAGCGCCCCCGGTTTCAGGAGGAAAGCGGGGAGGTTACCGGGGCCCACCTTTCGTTCGAATCTACAAGACCTGGGTGCCCACCAGCCAACTCCTTCATGGTTTCGGTGACTGCACCCGCCGAGGACGGTGCTTGTGTACTGGTGCGGCACCGCCTTTACAGGAACCAGACACTCCACCCGGGGCCGGCCGTCACCCAGTCCCTGAGAACGACCGAATCACGAAGAAGAGAGCCACTCATGGACTTCCTTCGTCCCAGTAGCTGGGAGGAGGCGCTCGCCGCCAAGGCCGAGCACCCCACGGCCGTGCCGATCGCGGGTGGCACCGATGTCATGGTCGAGATCAACTTCGACCACCGGCGCCCCGAGTACCTCATGGACCTGGGCCGCATCGCCGAGTTGTCCGACTGGGAAGTGGCCGAGGAGTCCGTCCGTCTCGGTGCCTCCGTGCCGTACTCCCGGATCATGCAGCACCTCCGGGCCGAGCTCCCGGGTCTCGCGCTCGCCTCGCACACCGTGGCCTCCCCTCAGATCCGCAACCGTGGCGGTGTCGGAGGCAACCTCGGCACCGCCTCGCCGGCCGGGGACGCCCACCCCGCCCTGCTGGCCGCGGGCGCCGAGGTCGAGGTGGAGTCGGTACGCGGCGTCCGGCGCATCCCGATCGACGAGTTCTACACCGGTGTGAAGCGCAACGCCCTCGCGCCGGACGAGCTGATCAGGGCGATCCACATCAAGAAGGCCGAAGGGCCGCAGCAGTACTCCAAGGTCGGCACCCGCAACGCGATGGTCATCGCGGTGTGCGCCTTCGGTATCGCCCTGCACCCCGCAACCCGCACCGTGCGCACCGGCATCGGCTCGGCCGCGCCCACCCCGGTGCGTGCCAAGGCCGCCGAGGAGTTCCTGAACGCCGCGCTGGAGGACGGCGGCTTCTGGGACAGCGGCAGGATCATCACCCCCTCGATCGCCAAGCAGTTCGCCGAGCTCGCATCGGCCGCGTGCAACCCGATCGACGACGTCCGCGGCACCGCCAGGTACCGCCGCCACGCGGTCGGCATCATGGCCCGCCGCACCCTCGGCTGGACCTGGGAGCAGTACCGCGGCACCGGCCGCACGCTGGAAGGAGCTGCCTGATCATGCGCGTCAATTTCACGGTCAACGGCCGCCGTCAGGAAGCCGACGATGTCTGGGAAGGCGAGAGTCTCCTCTACGTACTGCGTGAGAGGCTCGGTCTCCCCGGCTCCAAGAACGCCTGTGAACAGGGCGAATGCGGCTCCTGTACGGTCCGCCTCGACGGCGTGCCGGTCTGCGCCTGCCTGGTGGCCGCCGGACAGGTCGAGGGCCGCGAGGTCGTCACCGTCGAGGGCCTCGCGGACTTCGCCCAGCAGCGCACCGCATCCTGTGCCACGGGCGCCTGCGGCGACGCCGGCACGTCCACCGAGTGCGACGCTGCCGGTACGTCCCTCCAGGACGCGCAGCGCTGGAGCGCCCGCGGCACCGACTCGCAGACCGGCGAGGGCACCGAGCTCGCCCCGATCCAGCAGGCGTTCATCGACGCCGGAGCCGTGCAGTGCGGATTCTGCACCCCGGGCCTGCTGGTCGCGGCCGACGAGCTGCTGGAGCGCAACGCATCTCCGTCCGACGCGGACATCCGCGAGGCACTGTCCGGCAATCTCTGCCGCTGCACCGGCTACGAGAAGATCCTCGACGCGGTCCGACTCGCGGCCGCCCGTCAGGGAGAGGCGGTCTGATCACCATGGCGCTGAATCCCCGAGTCCCCGCGAGCCCGCGGGCCGCCACCACCCCGGCCGGCGCTCCCACCAAGGTCACCCAGGGTTCCCCGACCAAGGGCGGCATCGGCGAGTCCACGCTGCGCCCCGACGGCACCCTCAAGGTCACCGGTGAGTTCGCGTACTCGTCCGACATGTGGCACGAGGACATGCTGTGGGGCCAGATCCTGCGCTCCACCGTCTCCCACGCCGAGATCGTGTCCATCGACACCTCCGAAGCACTCGCCCAGGCCGGTGTGTACGCCGTACTCACCTATGACGATCTGCCGACCGAGGTGAGGAACTACGGTCTGGAGATCCAGGACACCCCCGTCCTCGCCAACGGCGTGGTGCGCCACCACGGTGAGCCGGTCGCCCTGGTCGCCGCCGACCACCCGGAGACCGCACGCCGTGCCGCCGCGAAGATCAAGGTCGAGTACCGCGAGCTGCCGGTCGTCACCGACGAGGCCTCCGCTACCGCGCCCGACGCGCCCCTGCTGCACCCGGGCCGCGACGACCACCACGCGGGGCACGTCGCCCACCCCAACATCGTCCACCGCCAGCCCATCGTCCGCGGGGACGCCGACGAGGCCGCCAGGCGCGCGGATGTGATCGTCAAGGGCGAGTACGTCTTCGGCATGCAGGACCAGGCCTTCCTCGGCCCCGAGTCCGGTCTCGCCGTGCCCGCCGAGGACGGCGGGGTCGACCTGTACGTCGCCACCCAGTGGCTGCACTCGGACCTCCGCCAGATCGCCCCCGTACTCGGCCTGCCCGAGGAGAAGGTCCGCATGACGCTCTCCGGCGTCGGCGGCGCCTTCGGTGGCCGCGAGGACCTGTCGATGCAGATCCACGCCTGCCTGCTGGCGCTGCGCACCGGCAAGCCGGTGAAGATCGTCTACAACCGGTTCGAGTCCTTCTTCGGCCATGTCCACCGCCACCCGGCGAAGCTGTATTACGAGCACGGCGCCACCCGGGACGGCAAGCTCACGCACATGAAGTGCCGGATCGTCCTGGACGGCGGCGCCTATGCGTCCGCCTCCCCGGCGGTCGTCGGCAACGCCTCGTCCCTCTCCGTCGGCCCGTACGTCGTGGACGACGTCGACATCGAGGCGATCGCGCTCTACACCAACAACCCGCCCTGCGGCGCCATGCGCGGCTTCGGCGCGGTCCAGGCCTGCTTCGCCTACGAGGCCCAGATGGACAAGGTCGCGGCCGAACTGGGCATGGACCCGGTCGAGTTCCGGCAGATCAACGCCATGGAGCAGGGCACGCTCCTGCCGACCGGGCAGCCGGTCGACTCCCCGGCCCCGGTCGCCGAGCTGCTGCGCCGTGTCAAGGCCATGCCGCTGCCACCCGAGCAGCAGTGGGTCACCACCGAAGGCGCCGATGTGCGCGCGCTGCCCGGCGGACTGTCCAACACCACCCACGGCGAAGGCGTCGTACGCGGGGTCGGCTACGCCGTCGGCATCAAGAACGTCGGGTTCTCCGAGGGATTCGACGACTACTCCACCGCCAGGGTGCGCATGGAGGTCGTGGGTGGATCACCCGTCGCGACCGTGCACACCGCGATGGCGGAAGTGGGCCAGGGCGGTGTCACCGTGCACGCCCAGATCGCCCGCACCGAGCTGGGCGTCACCCAGGTGACGATCCATCCCGCCGACACCCAGGTCGGCTCCGCGGGCTCCACCTCCGCCTCCCGCCAGACCTATGTCACCGGAGGCGCGGTCAGGAACTCCTGCGAGGCCGTGCGTGAACAGGTCCTGGCGATCGGACGCCGCAAGTTCGGTTCGTACCACCCCGCCTGGGCCACCGCCGAGCTGCTGCTCGAAGGCGGCAAGGTCGTCACCGACGGCGGCGAGGTGCTCGCCGACCTGGTGGACGTGCTGGAGGACGAGGCCGTCGAGGTGGAGCTCGAATGGCGGCACCGCCCCACCGAGGCCTTCGACCTGCGCACCGGCCAGGGCAACGGCCATGTCCAGTACTCCTTCGCCGCCCACCGCGCGGTGGTGGAGGTCGACACCGAGCTCGGTCTCGTCAAGGTCGTCGAACTGGCCTGCGCCCAGGATGTGGGCAAGGCGCTCAACCCGCTCTCCGTCGTCGGCCAGATCCAGGGTGGCACCACCCAGGGCCTGGGCATGGCGGTGATGGAGGAGATCATCGTCGACCCGAAGACCGCGAAGGTGCGCAACCCCTCCTTCACGGACTACCTCATCCCCACGATCCTCGACACGCCGACCATCCCCGTCGACGTGCTCGAACTCGCCGACGAGCACGCTCCGTACGGGCTGCGCGGCATCGGCGAAGCCCCCACCCTGTCGTCCACCCCGGCCGTCCTCGCGGCGATCCGGAACGCGACAGGACTCGAGCTGAACAGGACACCGGTGCGGCCAGAGCACCTCACCGGTACCTGACAGCCCGCCAGCACCCTCCGGACGGCGCGTGCCCCGGTACGCCACAGTCCACGCGCCCGCGCCGTCCGGAGGACCCCGTACCGCACCGCTCGCGGTACGGCAGCCCCGCGGTCACCCCCGCCCAGTGGTTGAGCAGTGTCGTTCGTTCGTCTCGGGCCGTCTCCCGGGTCGTGCAGCCAGCGCAAGATCCCAAATCCCGCAGTTCCCCACGGCTTCCACGCCGTGCGCGGGTGCCCCTATGAACCTTGGGAGTAGGCAACCATGACCCAGTCGTCTGTGGAGCCGAAGATCACCGCGGAGGATGCGGGCCCCGGCTCGCCCGTCCCCGCCGGGCGGTCCTGGCTTGACCGGTACTTTCACATCTCCGAACGAGGATCCACCGTCGCGCGCGAAGTGCGCGGTGGCATCACCACCTTCATGGCGATGGCGTACATCCTCCTGCTCAACCCCCTGATCCTGAACGGCAAGGACGCGGCGGGCAACGTCCTCAGCCAGCCCGGTCTCATCACCGCGACCGCGTTCGCGGCAGCCGCGTCCACCCTGCTGATGGGCTTCATCGGCAAGGTCCCGCTCGCCCTCGCGGCCGGCCTCAGCGTCTCCGGGGTCGTCGCTTCGCAGGTGGTGCCGCAGATGACCTGGCCGCAGGCCATGGCCATGTGCGTGGTGTACGGCCTGGTGATCTGCCTCCTGGTCGTCACCGGTCTGCGTGAGCTGGTGATGAACGCGATCCCGCTTCCGCTGAAACACGGCATCACCATGGGTATCGGTCTGTTCATCGCCCTGATCGGCCTGGTCAAGGCCGGCTTCGTCGGCCACGGCGCCGAGTACGGTCCACCCGTCCAGCTCGGCAGCACCGGTGAGCTCGCCGGCTGGCCCGTACTGATCTTCTGCGTCACCCTGCTGCTGATCTTCATGCTCCAGGCCCGCCGCATACCTGGCGCGATCCTCATCGGCATCGTCGTCGGCACCGTCGTCGCGGTGGTCGTCCACAACGTCGCAGGGCTCGATGCCAAGGCGTGGAACATGTCCCCGCCCGAGCTGAGCGGCAGCGCCGTCTCCATGCCCGACTTCTCACTCTTCGGCCAGGTCGAGTTCGGCGGCTGGGGCGACGTCGGCGCGATGACGGTCGGCTTCATCGTCTTCACGCTGGTGCTGGCGGGCTTCTTCGACGCCATGGCCACCATCATCGGTGTCGGTACGCAGGCCAAGCTGGCCGACGACAAGGGCCGGATGCCCGGACTGTCGAAAGCCCTGTTCGTCGACGGCGCCGGCGGCGCCATCGGCGGTGTCGCGGGCGGCTCGGGACAGACCGTCTTCGTGGAGTCCGCCACGGGCGTCGGCGAGGGCGCGAGAACCGGTCTCGCGTCGGTCGTCACGGGCCTCTTCTTCGCCGCCTGCCTCTTCTTCACCCCGCTCACGGCGATCGTGCCGCCCCAGGTAGCCTCCGCGGCCCTGGTGGTCATCGGCGCGATGATGATGCAGAACGCCCGGCACGTGGACTGGAACGACCCCTCGGTCGCCATCCCGGTCTTCCTCACGGTGGTGCTGATGCCGTTCACCTACAGCATCACGCCGGGTGTCGCCGCCGGTGTCATCTCCTACGTCGCCATCAAGGTCGCCCAGGGCAAGGGGCGCGAAGTGGGCGCCTTCATGTGGGGCCTGACCGCGATCTTCGTGGTCTTCTTCGCCCTCAGCCCTATCGAGGGCTGGTTCGGGGTCCACTGACCCCGCGCCGCGCCGGCCATGCACGCAACCAGACCCCGAGGAGACCGACATGCTGGACATCGCCGAAGAGCTGCACCGGTGGGTCGTGCAGGGACGTGACTTCGCCGTAGCCACCGTGGTGGCGGTCGGCGGCAGCGCGCCCCGGCAGCCGGGTGCCGCACTCGCCGTCGACAGCGAGGGCACGGCGATCGGGTCGGTCTCCGGGGGGTGCGTGGAGGGCGCGGTCTACGAGCTGTGCCGACAGGCGCTCGAGGACGGCGTGACCGTACTCGAGCGCTTCGGCTACAGCGACGACGACGCCTTCGCCGTGGGCCTGACCTGCGGCGGGATCATCGACATCCTTGTGACCCCGGTCCGGCGTACCGACACGGCCGCCCGCGGGGTCTTCGCGGACGCGCTGTCCATGTCGGCGCGCGGGCAGGCGGCCGCCCTCGCGCGGATCACCGACGGACCTGCCGACCTGTTGGGGCGGGCCCTGCTGGTCCACCCGGACGGTTCGTATGAAGGCGGCCTCGGCGGCCACCCCGAACTGGACCGCACCGCGGCCTGCGAGGCCCGCGCACTCCTGGACGCGGGGCGCACCGGCACCGCCGTCATCGGCGCGGACGGCGCCCGCTGCGGACAGCCGCTGACCCTGCTGGTCGAGTCCAGCGTGCCGCCGCCCCGCATGATCGTCTTCGGCGCGATCGACTTCGCGTCCGCGTTGGTGCGGGTGGGGAAGTTCCTCGGCTACCACGTGACCGTGTGCGACGCCCGACCCGTCTTCGCGACCCGGCAGCGCTTCCTGGAGGCGGACGAGATCATCGCGGCCTGGCCGCACCGCTATCTGGCATCGACCGAAGTCGACGGCCGTACGGTGCTGTGCGTGCTGACGCATGACGCCAAGTTCGACGTGCCGCTGCTCGAACTGGCACTGACGCTCCCGGTGGCGTACATCGGCGCGATGGGCTCGCGCCGCACCCACGAGGACCGCAACCGGCGGCTCCGCGAAGCCGGGGTCGCCGAGCCCGCCCTCGCCCGGCTGCGCTCCCCGATCGGCCTCGACCTCGGCGCCCGTACCCCCGAGGAGACGGCCCTGTCGATCGCCGCGGAGATCGTCGCGGACCGCCGCGGTGGAAGTGGCATCTCACTGACGGGCGCACACACCGCGATCCACCACGACGCCCCGCGTACCCGCGTCGGGCTGGTCGCGGCCATGGGCTCGGTGGCCTGACCCGGCCGCTCAGCCGGGCCCAGAAGCCGCTCAGTCGGGTCCCAGAAAAGGCGCACAAATGGACACATAGCTAAAATCGGGGGCATGGCTGAGCGGCCCGCAGCGCCCACAGCGCCCGAGCTGGTCATCGAAACCGACGGGGGCTCGACGCTGATGAGCCCGGACCGGGTCTACCACGTCGGGCGGGACCCGCTGAGTGACGTCGTGATCGACGACGCCCGGGTCTCCTGGCACCACGCGGTGCTGAGGACCGAGGCGGACCACTGGACGCTGGAGGACGAGAACAGCACCAACGGCACCTACACCGAGGGCCGTCGCATCCGGGAGTGGGGCGTGGGCCCCGGGAGCGTCATTCGGTTCGGCAGCGCGCAGGACGGTCCGCGTGCCGTCCTCGTCGGCACCGCACCCGCCGCCCCACCGGAGCCTGCGCAGGCCGCCCCGACGGGTCCCTTTGCCGTGCCGGCGCCGACACCGATCCCGCACCCCGCCGTCACCGGTACCTTCCGGCAGCCGACCACCGTACGCCCACTGCCCACCCGCACCGTCAGGATCGGCCGCTCACCGGAGAACGACCTGGTCATCGACGACCTGATCGTCTCGCGTCGGCATGCCGAGCTGCGTGCCCTGCCCGACGGCAGCTACGAGATCGCGGACATCGGCAGTCACAACGGCACGTACCTCAACGGCCAGCGAATCACCCGTGCCGCCGTCACCGCGGCGGACATCGTCGGCATCGGCCACTCCACCTTCTGCCTCGTCGGCGACGAGCTCCAGGAGTTCGTGGACTCCGGTGAGGTCTCGCTCGACGTCCAGGACCTCGCCGTCTCGGTCGACGACGGCAAGGGCGGCACGAAGGTGCTGCTGGACCATGTCTCCTTCCCCGTCGGCGAGAAGTGCCTGCTCGGCGTGGTCGGGCCGAGCGGAGCGGGGAAATCCACCCTGCTCAACGCGCTCACCGGCCTGCGCCCCGCCAACCACGGCACGGTCCTCTACGACGGCCGTGACCTCTACCGGGACTACGCCGAGCTGCGCCGCCGCATCGGGCTCGTACCGCAGGACGACATCCTGCACCTCCAACTCACCGTGCGCCGGGCCCTGTCCTACGCCGCCGAGCTGCGATTCCCCGAGGACACGGCGGAGGCGGAGCGCGAGGCCAGGGTCGAGGAGGTCATCCAGGAACTCGGCCTGGAGCAGCGCGCCGACCAGCCCATCCACACCCTCTCGGGTGGGCAGCGCAAACGCGTCAGCGTCGCACTCGAACTGCTCACCAAGCCCTCGCTGCTGTTCCTGGACGAACCGACCTCGGGTCTCGACCCCGGGATGGACCGCTCGGTCATGCATATGCTGCGCGGGCTCGCCGACGACGGCCGCACGGTCATCGTCGTCACGCACAGCGTGCTCAGCCTGGATGTGTGCGACCGGCTGCTGGTGCTCGCACCGGGCGGGCGGATCGCCTTCTTCGGAGCACCCGAGGACGCCCTGTCGTTCTTCGGCTTCGACGACTGGCCGGTGGCCTTCGAGGCGTTCGAGAACGACCGGGGCCGCGACTGGGCGGGCCAGTACCGCGCGTCCCCGTACTTCCACCAGCACATCGGTCACCTCGGCGCGGGAGCCCCGCCGCGGGCGCAGGACACGGACCGGCAGTCGGTGGACGTGGCGCCACCGCCCAAGTCGCAGAGCTGGTTCGCCCAGCTGCGCACGCTCGTACGCCGCTACGCCGCCGTGCTGAGTGCCGACCGCACCTTCCTGATCATCATGATCGCGCTGCCGTTCGGCATGGGTGCGATGGCGCGGGGCCTGGCCGGCAGCAAGTTCACCCAGGAGACCGCGCTCGACGCCCTGCTCGTGCTGTGCGTGGGCGGGGTCCTGACCGGCGCGGCGAACGCGGTACGCGAATTGGTCAAGGAACGGGTCATCTACCAGCGGGAGCGGGCCGTCGGGCTGTCCAGGTCCGCGTATCTGATGTCCAAGGTCGTGGTGCTGGGCGTGATCACCGTCGCCCAGGCCGTGGTGCTCACCCTCGTAGGCCTGCTCGGCGTCGATCTGAGCACCCCCGACGGCATGGGGGTGCTGATGCCTCCGCTGATCGAGATCACGCTGGCCGTCGCACTCCTGTCGTTCACCTCGATGATGATGGGCCTGGTGATCTCCGCTCTCGTGCCCAAGGAGGAGGTCACCATGCCGCTGCTGGTTCTCCTCACCATGCTCCAGATCGTGTTCTGCGGGGCACTGCTGGATCTGGACGGAGTGCTGGGCATGGAGCAGATCGCCTGGCTGGTCCCGGCTCGCTGGGCCTTCGCGGCGATGTCGGACACCGTGGACATCGCCCGCATCGTGCCAGGCCCCGACACCGACGATCCGCTCTTCGAGCACTCCGCCGCCCTCTGGGCGCAGAACATGGCCGTGATGGCGGTGTACTGCGTCTTCCTCTGGTTCGTGGTCGCCCGACTGCTCAGGCGCCATGAACCCGAGGTCATGCGGAAGTAGACGGCGGAGGATGCGACATGGTGGATCTGCCTGAGATGACCGAATTCGCCGCCGTGCCGGGCTTCCGGCCGACGCATGTCGTACCCGGTGACGGACTGCCCACCTGGGAGAGTCCGGACGCCGCCCGGCCCAGCGCACCGCTCGACCCCTTCCTCCCGGTGGAACTCCTCGACCGGCGCGGTGACTGGGGCCGTGTGCTGTGCGCCAACGGCTGGTCCACCTGGGTCGACGGGCGGTTGCTCGTCCCCGTACCGCAGTCCCCGCCACCGGCCGGTCAGCCGCTCGCCCGGACGGCGGACCCACGGCCGCTGCTCGACCGCGCCGAGGAGTTGCTGGGGCGCTACCGGAGGGCGGTGGACGACCTGGCGGAGCAGCGCACGGACGGGGAGGCCTTCCGCAGGGCCACCCAGGGCATGCGGGTGGGGATGGTCGTGGACGGGGAGTCGATGTGGTTGTACGAGGCGGAGCACGAGCGCTGGGTGTACTGCGACGGTGACCAGCTGACGGTGTTCGTGACGGAGGGGTTCCCGCCGGGGCCGGGTGCTGCCGGCCGGGGTGCGGTGCCGAGCGGTCCCGGATCCCGACCGGACGCCGCGGACGACGGGCGGTCGGCCCGTCCGCCCACGCAGATCGTCAGCCATGAGGGCACCATGCCCGGCAACGGCAACGGCAACGGCAACGGCAACAGCAACAGCAACGGCGACCGCGACCGGGGGTGAGCTACGGCGTGCGGTCGCCCGGCATGTCGCCGCGACGGCGTACGGGACCCGCCAGCAGCGCCCCGATCAGCCCTGTCGCGAGCCCCCAGACCAGCGCGAGACCCAGCGCGCCCCACAGCCGCGGTCGCAGTGACACCTCCCCGCCCAGGCTCCCGATGTCGCCGACCCCGATGACCGACAGGCCGTATTGCGCGGAGACCCGGACGAGCAGGCAGACCACCAGCACGGTCAGGGCCAGCGCGACACCCATGTGGACGGCGTGCTCCCAGGGTCGTACCCGGGCCGGCGATCGTGCGGCCATCACAAACGCTGCGGCGAGCACCAGCACCACGGCGGCCACGAGCAGCCACCATGCGCGCCCGTCCCGTTGGGACAGCGTGGACAGGTTGAGCGTCGAACCGCCCGGTGTACGCAGCACCTCGTCCAGTACCGGTGGCACCGGTAGCCCGAACGGCCCCTTGACCGTGCCGTCCCAGGAGGCGCCCAGACCGAGTGTGAGCGCCAGCCACGCCAGGTTCGGCAGGCCGAGCAGGATCACCGCGAACGTCCGGCCCGCATGCCCCTGGGTCGCGGCGACGACCAGCCCGGCGCACAGACCGACGGCCGCATAGGCGAGCAGCAGCGTCAGCATCGCGAACGCCGCGGGGCGCACCGACTCCTGGAAGCGCACGAGCCGGGCGGGCAGCGGGGCCCGCCGTGACACCAGCAGTGCCATCGCGATCACCCCGATCAGCCACAGCAGGCCGTACAGCAACGTGGGCCCCACGTCGGCGGCGAAGCCGACCTCGGGCGTGGTGTCGAGCAGGTCCCCGATGTCACTGAGCAGGGAGTCGCCCAGCGAGACCTCGAAGGTCTGGTGCGCCAGCGCGGCCAGCCCGGCGAGCCCCAGCAACCAGAAGACGGCCAGCCGGACGAAGCGGAGCAGCAGCTCGCCGGTGCCCGCGACCGCGCGGTGCCGCAGCGGTCGCAGGAAGAGCCAGGCCGTCACCAGGGCGCCCACGAGACTCACTGAAAGGGGCACCACAGTCAGCTCGGCCTTGGTTTCGGCGATCGCCCCCGCGTCCCCCGCGAGGTTCACGGTGCCGCCCGCCGCCATGACGACGATCGCGGCGACGGTACGGGGGAACGGGTTCCCGGGAAGTCCGGTGCCGCCTGCCGCCCACAGCCCGAGTGCGGCCACGATGATCATGGCGACCAGGCCCGCCATGACGGCGGCCAGCGCGTCGCCCCAGTCCCGGACGGCATGACCGAGGCCGCTCCGGGAGGCTGCGTGCTGGCTCACGGAGCCACGGTAAGCAGCGGTGCGGTGGGGGCGCGCGCCGGAAGGGGCCGATCGCGTACGGCTTGCAGGCGGTGCGGAGCCGGGGCACACAATTGGGGGGTGAGCGATCAGCCGACGCCGGGCCGACCCGAAGGGCCTCCCACCGGCCCCCTCTCCGGCCGGGACTCGGAGCCACGGCCGTCGCCGTCGGGCCCCCCGGCCGGGCCGCCGAGCGGAGGCGGCCCCCGCCCGTCCGGTGGAGGCGCAGGCGAAGGCCCACCGAGCGGTGGGGTCGGTGGCGGCGGTCGCGGTTCCGGGGGCGGCGCGGGGGAGGGGAAGGGTGCGGGCGAGCCCTGGTACCGGTCCATTCCGAAGATCGCCGCGGTCACCGCGGCGATCGTCGCCGCCGCCGTGCTGGCCATCATGCTCACCCGCCCGGGTGGCCCCACGGTCGCCTCGGGCGAGATCTTCATGCAGCCCGCGAACGAGACCGGACCCGACCCGTTCACCGCCTCCACGGCGAACGGCACCGTCAACGCACCGCCCGCCGCCCTGCCCACCGCGGCGACGGCCACGCGGTCGCCGTCCGGGACCTTCGTACGGGGAGTGGACGGGGCGACCCCGGGCCTCTACGGCGGCAGCCGCAACACCGCGAGCTGCGACACCGGGAAACAGGTCAGGTTCCTCGCCATCCAGCCCGAGAAGAACCGGGCCTTCGCCTCGACCCTGGGCATTCAGCCGACCGCCGTCGAGGACTACCTCCGCTCGATGACCTCACTGCGGCTGAGACTGGACACCCGGGTCACCAACCACGGCTACCAGGACGGCAAGGCGACCTCTTACCAGGCCGTACTGCAAGCCGGCACGGCCGTCCTCGTCGACGACCGAGGGGTGCCACGGGTGCGGTGCGCCTGCGGCAATCCGCTGACGCCGCCGGTCGAGGTCCAGCGCGCGGTGAAGCGCACGGGCAAGACCTGGAGCGGTTTCGACCAGTCCCGTGTGGTGATCGTCCAGCCCGCGCCCCGAACCGTGGACGCCTTCGTCGTCCTCGACTTCGGGGACCACGCGTACTTCTCCCGTGACCGCGCCGACACGGGTACCCACGACAAGCCCGTGGCGCCGCCCAAGGACCCCACGACCCCGACTGAGGTCCCGTCAGCGCCGGAGAGCGGTGTGTCCAGCAGCCCCGACGGCTCGACGCCACCAGACCGCGCCACCAGCCCGGGGGCGACCGCGTCCACCGCGAGCTGCGCACCGGGGGCCGGTACGGCGGGCTGCCCTTCCACCTCGCCCCCGGCCGAGAGCCCCGCCGAGGGGAGCCCGCCGCCTGACGGGCCCTCGACAGGGAGCCCCTCGGCCGGCGTCACCGGGCAGACGGACACTCCGCCCGACAGCACGCCCCCGGTCGAACCACCGCCCGGGCTGCCCGATGCCCCCGACCAGCCGGCCACCCCGGAGTCCCGTCCCGCGCCCGACTCCAGCTCCGCCCCCGCGGAAGGCTGATCGCCCGGGCGCTCGCTCGCCGGCCGGCTCGCACAGCCGCGTGCGGAGTACGGCCGGGCTCCTCAGCCCGGACAGGGCCTGAGCGGGAGGACAGGGCCTGAGCGGGAGGCGCTACCCGGGCGGCTCCGCTGCCGGCCGCTCCTCGCCAGGAGCGGGACGGCGCGGGCGGATACGGGCTGCCAGCAGTGCCACATCGTCCTCGGCGTCGTCCGCGCCCAGCTCCCTGACCACCGCGTCGGCCATGTCCTGCACGGGAGTACGGCAGGGTACGCGCACCCGGGTCAGTCGGGCCAGGGACTCGTCGATGTCCTCGCCACGCCGTTCGACCAGCCCGTCCGTGTACAGCAGCAGCGTGTCGTCGGCCGTGAGCGAGCGGGTGACCAGCTCATAGCCTCCGAGGCCGGTACCGAGCGGCGGCCCGACGGGTACGTCGATCACCTCGGCGGTCCCCGCGTCGGTGAACACCACGGGCGGGAGATGCCCCGCGCTGGAGAAGCTGGCGAGCCCCCGCGCCGGGTCGACCCGGGCCAGTAGACAGGTCGCGGGACGGGCGCTGGTGTCGGCGATGGCGAGGTCGAGCTGGCGCAGCACCCGGTGCGGCGGCAGATCGGCGGCGGCGACATCGCGCAGCATCGCGCGGTACGTGTTCATCTCCACGGCCGCCTCGACGCCGTGGCCCATCACGTCTCCCATGACGAGCAGCGTCCGCCCGTAGTGGAGGCGCACTGTCTCGAACCAGTCGCCGCCCACCAGATTGCTGGTGCCGACCGGTAGGTAGCGGGTCGCGAGCTCGAGGTTGGGGTGCGGCTTGCCCGGCTCGGTCAGCAGCGCGCGCTGCAACTCGACCGTGGTGTCCTGCTCCGCCGCGAACTGCCTGGCGTGCGCGATGCCGACGGCCGCGAGCCGTACGGCGTGGCGGGCTATGAGGACGTCGTTCCGGCTGAATCCGGTGTGTGGACGGGCCAGCAGCGCAACTCCCATGACCTGGCCTTTCGCGCCTTTGGCATCGCCCGCGTCGACCGCGCTGGCGGTGCTTCCGGTGCCGCCTGGTACGACGAGCGGCACCGCCAGCACAGCGGTGTCGTCATCGGCCGCGCGCTCGGTGGTGGGCAGACCGGAGGCGACGGCGCGCGCGGCGACCGCGCCGGAGAAGCGGTCATCCGCCCCGAACAGGTCCTTGGGCCCCGCGACCGCTGCCCTGTGCATCCTGGCCGGGACGGCCGGTCCGCGCAGCGCGCGCCGGCGGGCCGGGGCAGGAAAGACGTCCACCGCTGCCGCGTCCGCGAGCCTGGGGCTCAGGAATTCCGCCAACTCCCGGCAGGTGACCGATTCGTCGAGCGAGGTCCCGATCCGGTCGACGGCGTCATCGGCTGCCGCGAGGCGGGTCCGCGTCAGCCTCAGCTCTTCGTGCAGCCCGCGTGGGGAGGTCCCGGCCGCGTCATCGTGACCCCGGGTTCCGGGGTCCTCGGCCTCGGACGTGCGGCGCCCGCGACGGCTCTGGAGCCAGTCACCGCGATCGGCTGCCACACGATCACCTCCTCCCCTCGCGGGGCGGTGACCCCAGCTTGCTCCACGGCTTCACCGCTCGCACCACCTGACGGAAACACGCTGTTCAGCCCGTTCCTGGGCGCCAAACGAGCCTCGAACGGGTGTCCATGATCTCACCCGGACCGAGCGATGGTCCTACGGCCGGCCACCGGCGTCGACACGTTTGATCAGACCGCAATACGGCCCTCTTCGCCGTGGCCCCGCCGGGGACGCATGGAGGCCTCGACGGTGGGCTCGATACGGGAGAGCTGCGCCAGGAGGCCGTTCAGCCAGACCTCGAGGTCGATGAGCATGGGCAGCGGACGGCCGTCCGTCGGCGCGGGGACCCGGGTGGTGTCCGTGGTGCGCGGCAGGGCGTTGTCGTCGGCGGCGAGCTCGGCGAGATGGTCGCAGGTCTCGCTCAACCGGGCCGCGGTGTCCCGCGCCCAGCTCGCCGCCTCGTACGGGACCTTCACCACCGGCAGATCGATCCTGGGCAGCCACAGGGCGCCGAGGAGCACGTGTTCCGTGGCGATCAGCACGCCGTGCCAGTCGGCGTAGGGCCCCGAGGACTGGGGTGGCTCGCTGCGGAACTGGGCGTACGCGGTCTCCGCGAGCCGCAGCCGGTGCAGGGCGGGCAGCGTCGAAGGCGGCGCCTTCGAGCCGGGCGGGCCGGCCAGGAGCACCTCGACGGTGCCCGTGACCAGGGGGTGGAAGGACCGCAGCAGGGCGGCCATGGTCCGGCGCACCTCACGTCTGGCACCGGCGGGCCAGGCGATCAGCCCGCACAGGAGTCCGACCGCACTGCCCGTGAGGATGTCGATGACCCGTTCCTCGGCGAGCTGCCAGGAGGCGGGGGCGATCTGGGCGAACGCACACGCCACGACCAGGGTGAAGAGTGCCTGTGCCCAGGCGATCCCGAGCAGCGGCCCCAGCGCGAAGGCGGCGAGCATCCCGGGCACGAGCGCCGCCGCGTACACAGGGGAGTGCTGGCCGAAGCCCACGAGCAGTGCCCCGGCCGCCACCGCGCCCACGAGGTTCCCGGCGAGCGCCTGGCGGACCGCGGACCAGGTCTCCCCCGCGGTGGTCCGCCCCAGCGTCAGCACGGCGAGCAGCACCCAGAACCCGTGCGCCAGATCGAGTGATCCCGCCACCAGCCGTGCGGCGCCGAGGCCGAGGGCGATGCGCACCGCGTTCTGGAACATCACCGAGTGCAGGTTCATGTTCCCGAGCAGCCGCCTCGCCCACAGGCGCGGGGCGCTCATGTCCGCGTACCAGAACAGCTCCTGCGGCGGGATCGGACCAGTCCGGTGCCCCTCGAGCCCCACCCGGATGGCGGTTTCCACGATCCGCGCCGACTCCGCAATCCCCAGTACCAGGGCCTGCCGCCGCAGCAGGGGCACGGGCGGTACGCCGTCGGGTGGACCGATCGCCTGTCCGATCCGCAGCGACTGGAAGTCGGTCATGGCGTCCTCGAGCACGCTGGGCAGCGCGGGTGGACGGTTCTCGCGCAGGGCCGTCGCGGTCGTGGCGCAGAGCCCGGCGACCCGGCCGAGCAGCGTGTCGCAGGAGGTGCGCGCGAGCTCCCTGGCGCTCGCGGACTGACCGCTGCCCTGTGCACATGGGGTCGGGTCCCGCCCCGGCCCCGATACCGGAGTGAGGCTCGTTTCCTCGTACCGGGCGAGCTGGTCGAGCAGGCGGCGTACCGCGTTGCCGCCTTGGGACATGCCCCGGTCCCTGCGCCAGGGCCCGACGGGCCGCTCGGCTGGCGGCAGCTTGGACAACCGCAGTTCCTGGCCCGTCGCGCGGAGCCGCTCGGGCGGTACGGACCCCGGCTCGCGGGCGGCGGCGGCCGCGAGGTCGAGCGCGTCCGCCAGCCGGGTCCGGTAACTGGGCGGCGCGGGCGCGGGGAGCAGGAAGATCTCGAAGGCGGCGAGCAGCAGCACGCCCACGGTCAGACCGACCAGCCGGAGCAGAAGCGTGTCCGGGGCGTAGGGCGGGAAACAGGCCAGGATGTAGAAGAGCTGGAGTCCCGGGGCGGCACCGGCCGGGAGCGGGCCCGCCACCGCCGAGAAGGCCAGGCAGAAGCCGACGACCAGCATCCCCAGCACCGCGGCCCAGGTCCGTACCGCCAGCAGCGTGCCCAAGGTGACCAGCAGCAGCGCCACGGGCAGGGCCTTGAGCATCGCGACGGATCGCTGGTGCCCGGATCCCGGGATGGGGGAGAGGCCGCCGAGGGCGATGGGCGCGAAGAGCGCGTACAGCGCCATCTCGGGCTGGCGGAGCGCGTACAGGAAGATGTAGAAGCCGATGCTGGTGGCGACGGTGACCCGGATCGCGCGGTGCACGATCTCGGTCCGCTCCGCCTTGCTCTTGCCGGTCACCGCGGGGCCTCGCCGAAGGCCTCCGTCCTCGCGGCCGATGACGACTCAGCGCGCATGCGCACGTTCCTCTCAGCCGACGGCGCCGTCCCGGGCGCCGTGACCGGGACGGATCCCATTGTGGGACGGGGCCATCGCCCCCGCAGCCCGGCAGGACCGTCACGCGGCCGGAGTGCACGCGGCCGGGCGAGCCCGGATCGCGGGGAGCGGGGGCCGGGGCGACCATGGTGCAGCAGGGTCGGGCTCCGGGGGCTGAGGCAGGCGGTCAGGAGGTCGTACGGTGTACTTGCTCGTCCCGGTGGTGTTCGCGCTCGCCGCGGCGCTCAGCAACGCCATCGCCACCGTGCTCCAGCGCAAGGCCGCGACGAGTGTGCCGAGCTCCCAGGGCTTCCGCGCGGGGCTGATGCTCGATCTGCTGCGGCGGCCCGTGTGGCTTGCCGGGATCATCGCCGTCATCGTCGCGGGCGTCTGCCAGGCGCTGGCCCTCAACACCGGGCCGCTGACGGTGGTCCAGCCCCTCTTCGTGCTCGAACTGCCGCTCACACTGATCGTGGCCTCGCTGCTGATGCGCCGCCATCTCGCCCGCGGCGGCTGGATCGCCGTGGTCTGTGTCGTGGTGGGCCTGGGCGTGGCCCTTGCCGCACTCGCGCCCACGGGCAACCGCACCCATGTACCGCTGGACCGCTGGCTGCCCGCCCTCATCGGGTGCGTGGGGGCGGTGGTCGTGCTCTCCGCGGTGGCGCTACGACGCCCGGAGGGCCGGGTGCGGGCGGCCTGTCTGGGGACCGCCACCGCCATCTCCTTCGCCCTGACCGCGGCCCTGATGAAGGAGGCCACCCACATCCTGGACGACCAGGGGGCCGTGGCGTTCTTCACCGCCTGGCAGACATACGGCTTCGCGGCGGCCGGGGCCGGGGCGCTCTTCCTGCTCCAGAACGCCATGCAGGCGGGCCCGTTGGTCGCCTCCCAGCCCGCGATCACCCTTGGCGACGCGATGGTGAGCCTGGCCCTCGGTGTCGTGGTCTACGAGGAGCATGTCCGCTCCGGCTGGTGGCTGCTGCCGCAGCTGCTCGGTTTCGCGCTGATCGGGCTGGGGGCCGTCACGCTCGCGCGGATCCCGCTCACCCAGTCCCTGGTGGCCCCTGACGACACCGGCGGGGTACCCGCACCGGCCGCACAGCCACCGCCGTGAGCGCCGCTTACGGAATCCGTCGGTCGCCAAAGTTGACCAAATCAGCACAAAAAGCGTTTCATTGCGGTGAAAGGGTCACGCCAGGCTTCCAAAGGAGGCAGCCCCCATGACCACCCATCCGAGCATCGAGCAACACCCCGACCTTGCCGAGATGCGCGCCCGCTTCGAACGCGCGACCTCCACTCCTCGCGCCCAGGCGATAGAGACACTGGCCCTGCTGACCGGCCTGTATCTCGCCGCATCGCCGTGGATAGCGGGCTTCAACGGCCTTACCACGCTGGCCGTCACCAACCTGATCACCGGCGTCGCCTATGTCCTGTGCATGAGCGGTGTCGGCACGGCCTACGAGCGGACGCACGCCATGGCCTGGTGCGCCATCGTGATCGGGGCATGGACGATCATCAGCCCGTGGGTCGTCGCCGGAGGCGTCGCCACCACGCGCACGATCGTCAACAACGTCATCGTCGGCGTCCTGGCACTCTGCCTCGGCCTGGCCATGGCCGCCATGAGCGGCGGCGGGGCGACCGGCGCCCGCCGCTCCGGTCTGGGATCGATGCGCTGACGCAGCGTCCCTCCCGCTGGCTCAGCTCCGGCTGAACAGCGCTGACACAAGACCTCTTGGGCCGCGGTCCGTCCCCTGGCCCGCGGTCCAAGAGCCCGTCACACCGGTCCTCCGGTCGGCCCCGTCACTCCCGCACGTGTGCGATCAGCAGCGCCACGTCGTCCTGGCCGGTCCCGGCGCGCAGCGACTCGAGCAGCCGGTCGCAGGTCTCCTCAAGGCCCATGCGTGGCCCGTCGAGCAGCCCGAGCAGCACCTCGAGCCGGACGTCGATGTCCTCGTCGCGGGTCTCCACCAGCCCGTCCGTGTAGAGCACGAGCCGGTCTCCCGGGGCGACATCCACGGTGACGGCGCGGAACGGGACCCCGCCCACGCCCAGCGGTGCGCCGGTGGGCAGTTCGAGCAGCTGCGGCGGGCCTTCGGGCCGGACCAGCACCGGGGGCAGGTGCCCCGCGGTCGCGATGGTGCAGTGCCCCTGGTGCGGGTCGTGGAGCGCGTAGAGACAGGTGGCGATGTACGACCCGAGCCCGATGGTGATGTCGTCGAGATGCCGCAGCACCTGCGCCGGGTCGAGATCGAGGGCGGCCAGGGTGCGGGTGGCCGTGCGCAACTGGCCCATCGCGGTGGCGGCGTTGATCCCGCTGCCCATCACATCCCCCACCACCAGCGCGGTCCGGTCACCGCTGAGCGGCAGGATGTCGTACCAATCGCCGCCGACCTCGCCCGCGGCACCGGCGGGCTGGTAGCGCGAGGCGACCTCCAGCCCGGTCACCGGTGGCGGCTGCTGGGGCAGCAGACTGCGCTGGAGCGTCAGCGCGGTGTTGCGCTGCTGCTGGTACCAGCGTGCGTTGTCGATGCACACGGCCGCCCGGGCGGCCAGCTCGGAGGCGAGCAGGACATCGTCCGAGTCGAAGGGCACCTGGTTGCGGAACCTCTTGAGGTCGAGCGCCCCGAGCACCTCACCTCGGGCGATCAACGGCACCGCCAGGTACGAGTGCACTCCCGCCTCGGCGAGCAGCACGGCCGCCTCGGCATCGCGCGCGATGCTGATCAGGTCGTCCTCGCCCACGTGGGGGATGACCACCGGGGTGCCCGTCCGCACACACCTCGTCACCAGGCGGGCGGCGTCGTACCGGGCCAGCTCGCCGGGCTGGTCGGCCGCCTGGAGCGCGGGGGTGGGTTCCGCCGCGGTGACGGCGAGTGCGCGTATCACCGCCCGGCCACCTGCCGGAATCTCCTCACGGCGGCCTTCGACGGCTGAGTCCAGGACATCCACGGCCGCTATGTCGGCGAGCTCCGGGACCGCGATATCGGCCAGTTCCCGAGCCGTCTGCCGGAGGTCCAGCGTGGTACCGACGCGCACCGCGGCGTCGGCCACCATCGTCAGCCGCCGTCTGGCCCGCTCGGCGACCTTGGCGGCGTGGTGCCGGTCCGTGACGTCCACGACCGAAGCGGCCAGGCCGAGAATCCGCCCTCCGGGGTCCTCCAGCCGGTACAGGGAGATCGACCAGGCCCGCTCGGTGCCGGGCTCGGCCGGCGTACGCCCGACGACCTGCCGGTCCAGCACCGGCGTACCGGTGTCCAGGACCTTGCGCATCGAGATCTCGATGGTGCCGTCGTCCCGGAACGGCAGGGTCTCGCCGGCCGGGCGGCCGATCTGCTCGGCGGCGGGGATGCCGTTGATCCGCTCCAGCGCGGTGTTGGCGGCGACATAGCGCAGGTCGGCGTCCAGCACGGCGAGCCCGATGGGGGACTGGTCCACCAGCCGCACGGACAGCGCGAGGTCCCGTTCGACACGGCGCAGGGTCGACTGCTCGGTGGCCAGGCCGAGGGCGTAATAGCCGCCGTGCACGTCCTGGAGGCGCATGTTGCGCATCTCCAGGTAGCGGATGCCGCCGTCCTTGTGCCGTATCGGGAAGACCCCCGCCCAGCTCTCGCCACTGCCCATGACCTGGGCGAACAGATGCACCACGAGGTCCACGTGCTCGTCGGAGACCAGCAGCCGGGCGGCGTACTGGCCCAGTGCCTCCTCCGGGGCGTAGCCCAGCAGCTGCTCGGCCTGCGGGCTCCACAGGGCGACCCGGCCTTCGGCGTCGAGCACGATCGCCGCCATCCGCAGCACGTCCAGCAGGCCCCCGGGCGGGGCAGGGCCGAACTCCACCTGGCCGACCGGAGCCGGGCCGTCGGAGTACGCCTCCGTGCCACCCATGCCAAGCAGCTCCTCCCGCCGTCACGGCGTCCTCGACCGTCCCCTGGCCGCGCGCGTTCCATATTCCCCCCGCGACCATGGACACGCACCCCCCGCGGGCGGATCGGGACAGGGCCGTGATCCTGGGAGAATTCCCCTGATCGGCCTCCGCATACACACTGATCGCCCCATGTGCCCATCGGAACGCCCCTCGTGACCCATCGCCTGCGCCGCGATCACCTTCGGTCGCCCGCCCCAGGCCAGGGCCGGGAGCGCTATGTTGAGCACGAATGGGACAAGAAGGAGGCACACGGTGCCATCAGGGCAGCAGCAGGCGCGGGCACAGGCCTCCGCGATCACACCGGGACGGCAGACCCCGGACGCGGACCTCTCGCCGGCGGACAAGGTCCGTGCGCTGTTCGGCGGTCACCGCCTGTCTCCGGGGCAGCGTCGTATCGCGCAGTACATCACCGACCATCTGACCGAGGCCGCTTTCCTGTCCATCACGGATCTGGCGGAGCGCGTGGGCGTGAGCCAGCCCTCGGTCACCCGCTTCGCGTCCTCGCTGGGCTTCAGCGGCTATCCCGCGCTCCGCGAGGCCCTCCAGCCGATCGCCCTGAGTGCCGTGGCCGGTGCCCAGGACACGGGCGAGGAACACCGCAGCAATGAGCTCCAGGCGGCAGTGGACGCCGAGATCGCCAATCTGGAGAGCCTGCGCCGCGTCCTCGCCGACACCGACCAGGTGCTGGCCCTGGGTCGCGCACTGGCCCAATCGGTGCCCTTGACGATCCTGGGGCTGCGTATCTCGGTCTCTCTCGCCGAGTACTTCGCGTACGCCGCCAGACGCATCCATCCTGATGTGCGCCTGGTCTCGCGTGGCGGCAGCGTGGCCTACGACGCGCTGCTCCAGTCCCGGGAGGCGGGCGGCACCTGGGTGCTCGCCTTCGCCATGCCGAGGCACGCGAAGGAGACCCTGGCGGCGGTGCGGGCGGCCCGCCGGACGGGGTTGCGTGTCGCCCTGATCACCGATCTCACGCTGGGGCCGCTGGTCGACGAGGCCGATGTGACCCTCACCGCGGCAACTGGATCACGCCTTGTTTTCGATTCGTACGCGGCGCCGGGTGTGCTGTCCGCTGCCGTGCTCCAGGCCATGGCGGACGCCGACCCCGAGCGCACGCAAACGCGGCTTGAGCAGTACGAGCAGGCCGCGGAGCAGCACGACTTCTTCCTCGAGTACTGACCGGTCGGGACGTGCCGGGGCATGGGTGTTTTCAGCCACCCAGCAGCATGAAATTTTTCATACGCTTGCTTACTTGGCAGTATATTTATTTACTGTCCTTGGCACCCGGACGGCACTCCTCCTCGTCGGACCCATGGTGTTCTGTTTCGGGTACTCCGCTCCCCTCGGAGTGCCCCGACCCGGTGGCCCCGGTCAACCCCTGGGCCGGGCCGCCGGGCCGTACAGCTCGCGGTATCCCCTCGATGACACGCTGAGGCGGTGAGCCGCCCCCGGCGGGAAACGGGCTACGGTCACCGAGGTGAAGACTCGCCCCGGTCGTCCCTGTCCCCTCGGCGCCACCTATGACGGCACCGGCACCAATTTCGCCCTGTTCTCGGAAGTGGCCGAGAAGGTCGAGCTCTGTCTGATCGATGACGACGGCGCCGAAGAGGAACGTGTCGCACTGACCGAAGTCGACGGCTTCGTCTGGCACGCCTACCTGCCGCGCGTGGAGCCGGGCCGGCGCTACGGCTTCCGGGTGTACGGGCCCTTCCGGCCCGCCGACGGCCACCGCTGCAACCCCGCCAAGCTCCTCCTCGACCCCTACGCCAAGGCCGTCGACGGCCAGATCGACGGGCATCCCTCGCTGTCCGGCCACCGGCACGACCGCCCCGACGAGCCCGACAACAGCGACAACCTCGGCCACACGCCGCTGTCCGTGGTCACGAATGCCTTCTTCGACTGGGGCAACGACCGCCCGCCCAGCCGTCCCTACCACGAGTCCGTCATCTACGAGGCCCACGTCAAGGGCCTCACCCGGACCCACCCCGAACTGCCCGAAGCCATCCGCGGTACCTACGCGGGAATCGGGCACCCGGCGGTCATCGAGCACCTCACCGGCCTGGGCGTGACGGCGATCGAGCTGATGCCCGTGCACCAGTTCGTCCAGGACGGGCACCTGCGGCAGCGCGCACTGTCCAACTACTGGGGCTACAACACCATCGGCTTCTTCGCCCCGCACAACGCCTACGCCTCCACCGGCAGCCGTGGTCAGCAGGTGACCGAGTTCAAGAGCATGGTCAAAGCCCTCCACGAGGCCGGAATCGAGGTCATCCTCGACGTCGTCTACAACCACACCGCCGAAGGCAACGACCGGGGTCCGACGCTGTCCTTCAAGGGCATCGACAACACCGCCTACTACCGGCTGGTGGACGGCGACCGCCGCCACTACTACGACACCACCGGCACCGGCAACAGCCTGCTGATGCGGCACCCCAACGTCCTGCAGCTCATCATGGACTCGTTGCGCTACTGGGTCACCGAGATGCACGTGGACGGCTTCCGCTTCGATCTCGCGGCCACCCTCGCCCGCCAGTTCCACGAGGTCGACCGGCTCTCCGCCTTCTTCGACCTGGTCCAGCAGGACCCGGTGATCAGCAGGGTGAAGCTGATCGCCGAGCCGTGGGACCTCGGCGAGGGCGGCTACCAGGTGGGCAACTTCCCGCCTCTGTGGTCGGAATGGAACGGGCGCTACCGTGACGCGGTCAGGGACTTCTGGCGTGGCGAGCCGTCGTCCCTCGCCGAGTTCGCCTCCCGGCTCACGGGCTCGGCAGACCTCTACCAGGACGGACGCCGCAGACCCCGGGCGAGCGTCAACTTCGTCACCGCGCACGACGGTTTCACGCTGCGCGACCTGGTCTCGTACGACGAGAAGCACAACGAAGCCAACGGCGAGGGCGGCAACGACGGCGAAAGCCACAACCGTTCATGGAACTGCGGCGCCGAGGGCCCCACCGACGACGTGTCCGTACGCGAACTGCGGGCACGACAGCAGCGCAATCTGCTGACCACCCTGCTGGTCTCCCAGGGTGTGCCGATGCTGGCCCACGGCGATGAGCTGGGCCGCAGCCAGCAGGGCAACAACAACGCCTACTGCCAGGACAGCCCGCTGTCCTGGGTCGACTGGGAGCTGGACGGGGAGCGGCGGGAACTGCTGCGCTTCACCCAGCGCCTGTTGCGGCTGCGAGCCGCCCATCCCGTCCTGCGTCGACGGCGCTATTTCCACGGTGGGAACGACGGCAACGGCATCGCCGACCTGCTGTGGCTGCGCCCGGACGGCGAGGAGATGCGGGAGGAGGACTGGGCGCGGCCGGACTCCCGTGCCGTGGGGGTGTTCCTCAACGGCGACGCCATCACGGAACCGGACGCCTTCGGCGAGCCGGTGACCGACGACACCTTCCTCATCCTGCTCAACAGCCATCACGAGCCGGTCGGCTTCCGGGTACCGGACCACACGCACGGCGAGAGCTGGTCCGTCGAGGTGGACACCGGGGCGCCGGCCGACGACACCGACGAGACGGAGATCAAGGCCGGCGCCCGGGTCACGGTCGAGGCGCGCAGCACACTCATCCTGCTGCGTACCAGGTCCGGAGCCGTTCGCCGGCCCGGCGTCGCCGACCCGGGCGCGTAACCCTCCCGTACCGCGGCACCTCAGGCTCGGACGGAGCCTAGGGTGCCGCGTCCGGCTCGGTGCCTGCCGCCGTCGCGGTCTGACCGGAAAGGGCCCCAGGCGAAGCGGCGAGCGCCTCGACCAGCCAGCAGTGTGTGAGCCCCAGGTTGGGCCCCGCATTCCCGGACAGTGTGGCGACATGCTGCCAGTAGCGCTGGAACAGCGGGATCGTGCTGTGCAGTTGAGCTCCCATGAAGGCCCGGAAGCCCGGTGTGTCCTCCTCGTACCGGGAACGCGCGCAGGCGCCCGAGAAGTGGTCGAGCGCCGCACCGGCCTGGGGCGGCACCCCCTCGGCGACCAGCGAGTCGGCCAGATCGGACGCGTCGAGCAACTCCGCGTACAGCGAGGCCTTGTCGTGCACGTTCGGGCACTCCCAGTACAGCGGGAACTGCGGGTGCGCGGTCAGTGAGTGCAGCTCGGCGTAGGCGAGCACGGCCTCCGCGGTCGGGTCGGCGGGCGGATCCGGCACGGCCTGCGCGGTGATGGTGTCGACCAGCCGGGTGGGTATGGACGACGGGATCGTCCGCTCCCAGGAGCGGATGAGATGGTCATGGGCCTCCGGCAGCTGCTGTACGCGGGCCAGCACCTCAAGGCGTCGCAGTCGCTCTGATCCTGAGCAGTCGTCAAGTGCCTTCAACGTGGCCTCGCGCCAGCGCAGCTCCGTCAACCTCCGTTGCACCAGGTTGAGTTCATCTGTGACCAGGTCACCGATGCTGCGCTCGCCGGTGGCCACCTCGACGACGGTGGCGATCGGTGTGTCCAGGGCGCGTAGCCGCTGGACCAGTCGCAGTTGCTCGAGAGCCTCCGGCGCGTAGCGGCGATGGCCGCCGCTGCTGCGCTCGCCCATGGGCAGCAGTCCGATGTCGGAGTAGTACCGGATCGTCTTCACCGAAAGACCGGTGTGACGCGCCAGCTCCCCGATGGACCATGTGATTCGCTTCACAACCCCTTGAACCTCCAGTGCACGGGAGGTTTTAGCGTACGGAGTGCCAGGCCGCACCACCTCCGCGGCCCGGCAAAACCGGCTGACAAACGGGGGCTTGGTCCAGCCGGTGCACGGGGGAGGGGGTGGCTCGGGCGCCACGCGAGTGGACTGCCCGAGCCGCCACCACGAACTTCCCTGCTGCTGCCCACTGTTACGCGGTGTGATGCGCCTTCACTTGAGTCCATCGGGGTGGAAGGTGACCGGCAGGGTCTGGGGCCCGCGCAGCCCACCGGGCCGCCAGCGCAGCTCGCCGGGCGGAACCGCCAGGGCGAGGCCGGGGAGCCGGCGCAGCACCGTGCCGATGGCGATCTGGCCCTCGAGGCGGGCGAGCGGCGCACCCAGGCAGTAGTGGATGCCGTGCCCGAAGGCGAGATGGGTGTTGTCGCGCCGGGTGATGTCCAGGCGGTCCGGTTCGGGGAACCGCCCGGGGTCACGGTCGGCGATGGCCGACGCGATCACCACGGTCGCGCCGCGCGGGACGCCCACACCTCCGATGACCACGTCCTCGCGTGCGAACCGTGCGATGCCGGGGTTCACCGGACCGTCGTAGCGCAGGAATTCCTCGATCGCGCCCGGCAGCAGCTCGGGGTCCTCCCGCAGCAGTGCGAGCTGGTCGGGGTGGGCGAGGAGCGCGGCGACCCCACTGCCGATCAGATTGACGGTGGTGATGTACCCGGCGGCCAGCAGCAGGAACGACATGGCGATCAGCTCGTCCTCGTTCAGCCGCTGCTCCTCGTCCCGGGCGGTGATCAGCGCACTGAGCAGGTCGTCTCCGGGTCGGGCCCGCTTGGATTCCATGAGTTTGGCGAGATACGCGTGCATCTGCTGCCATGCCCCGTCCACCACGGCCGGATCGGGCATCTCGGCCCTGCGCAGGATCATGTCGTCGGTCCAGCGCTGGAAGTCATGCCGGTCGGACACGGGCACCCCGAGCAGTTCACTGATCACCGTGACCGGGAGGGGCAGGGCGAAATCCGCGACCAGGTCGGCACGGCCGGCCGGGGCGAAGCCGTCGATCAGCCGGTCGGTGAGCTCCTGGACCCGGGGTCGTAGCTCGGCCACCCGGCGCGCGGTGAACGCCTTCGACACCAGCCTGCGCAGCCGGGTGTGATCGGGCGGGTCGCTGCGGAGCATATTGCTCAGCATGGACTCCCGCTCGGTGGAAGGCAGTTGCTCCATCAGGCGGGGGTCGGATGCATCGCGCACGTCACTGCTCAGCCTCGGATCCGACAGGGCGGCGAGTCCGTCCTCGTACCGCGTGACCAGCCAGGCCTCCACGCCACCTGCGATGACGGCGCGGCGCACCGGGCCGTCCTCTCGCAGCTCGCGGTAGAGGGGGAAGGGGTCGGCGACGAAGGCGGGATCGGCGTAGGGCAGAAGGACGGGCTGCTGGCTCATCGATGCCTCCTGATGGGTATGGACTTTCAGAATATTCCGAATGTCCGGAATGTTCCATGAGGGGCAAGTGGCTCCGGGGGTATATGTGCCAGTGCGGGCTGATACCCGGCCGCACGCCGGAGAGACCGCACGAAGACCGCGTCGGCCGAGAAGAAGCCGACAGGAATCAGGAATCGGGACGGTGGCCATGGAGCGGACCACATGCTGTGTCGTGGGCGGCGGACCCGCCGGGATGGTCCTCGCCCTTCTGCTGGCCAGGGCGGGAGTGCAGGTCACGGTGCTGGAGAAGCACGGCGACTTCCTGCGCGACTTCCGCGGCGACACCGTGCACCCGTCCACACTGGCTCTGCTGGAGGACCTCGGACTCGCCGAGCGGTTCGCCCGGCTGCCGCAGCGCCGGGTGTCCACGGTCCAGCTCCCGCTCGGACCCGAGGGTGCGCTGGTCACCGTGGGCGACATCGGCGCGCTACCGGGCGCGTACAACTACATCGCGATGGTCCCGCAGTGGGACCTGCTCGACCTGCTGGCAGACGAGGCCGGGCGCGAAGCCTCCTTCTCCCTGCGGATGAACACCGCGGCCACCGCGTTTCTCCAGGAGAACGGCCGGATCACCGGGGTGCGCTACCGCACCGCGGACGGCCGCACCGGAGAACTGCGCGCCACGCTCACCGTCGCCTGCGACGGCCGGGGCTCGCTGGCCCGGTCACTCCCCGAACTGGGGCTGCGGAGCTTCGCCTGCCCGATGGACGCCTGGTGGTTCCGGCTTCCCCGGCGCGAAGACGACCCGCACGGACTGGTGGGCGGTGTCGGAGACCGGTTCCTGTGCGCCCTGATCGACCGCGGTGACTACTGGCAGTGCGCCGGGCTGATCCCCAAGGGCACCGACGCCCCGCGTCGCGCCGCGGGTCTCGATCGCTTCATGGCCGAGTTCACCGCGGCCGTGCCGTGGCTCACCGACCGCGTGGACACGCTGAAGTCCTGGGACGAGGTGAAGCTGCTCGACGTACGACTCGACCGACTGCGGCGCTGGCACCGCCCTGGCCTGCTCTGCATCGGTGACGCGGCGCACGCGATGTCACCGGTCTTCGGCATCGGTATCAACCTTGCCGTCGAGGACGCCGTGGCCGCCGCACGCCATCTCGTGGACCCACTGCGCGCAGGCGCGGTCGGCCTCCGGGACGTGCGGGCAGTCCAGCGCCGCCGCTGGCCGACCACGGCCCTGACCCAGGACCTCCAGCGGCTCGCCCACGGCCGGGTGATCGAACCGGTGCTGGCGGGACGCCCGCCCTTCGGCGGTGCCACGGTGGCCAAGCACGCGACGGAGCTGATCACCACCTCCCGCTGGCTGAACAGGGTCCCGGCCTACTTCCTCGCCTACGGGGCGCTGCGGGAGCGCCCGCCCGCAGCGTCGGTGCGCCGCGCCTGAGCCGCGTGCTGCTGCTCTCAGGCCTCGGCGCGCTCGGTGACGGGTGCGCTGCTGCGGTCGCCGAGGAACTCGTACCAGCGGTGCTGGACGCACGGGTACTGGACATCGGCCTCGACCAGATCCAGGAAGGAGTCCACCGTGGCCCCCAGTCGCTCCTGGAGCCCGCCGTCGGTCAGCTCGCCGTCACTGGTGAAGGCCTGGTGGGCGGCGGCGAGACTGAACATGCCGGGGTAGACACGAGCCCCGAGGTGCTCGAGCGGCACCCGCAGGGCCCACAGCCCCCGATTGCCGCCCACCATCGAGGGGGATGCCGAGAGCAGCAGCGTCTGCTTGTCCTTGAACGGCTGCGGCCGGAAGCGGGACACCCAGTCCACGGCGTTCTTCACCGTGCCCGGCACCGAGGCGTTGTATTCGGGCGAGGAGATGACGAGGGCGTGGGCCGCCTCGATACGGTCGCGCAGCGCCATGGACCCCGGGGGCGGACCCGAGGCCTCCTCGTCGTCACCGTCGTATGTGGGGACGCCGAACTCGCGCAGACCGGCGAGGTCGACCGTGGCGCCGGTCTGCCCGATGATCCGGGCGACCAGCCCGGCCAGCAGCTCGTTGACGGAGCCGGTACGGGAAGATCCGGACAGTACGAACACGCGCAGTCCCGCGCGGCCGACGGGTGGTGTGGACGGGAAATCCTGGCCGTCCGGCGTGGGGGGAGTGGGGGCGTTATCGGTCATGGTCGGATCACGCCTTTCTGGTTCTCTGACTCCAGGCTCCCTCGTCTCCCCGTTCCAATCACCTTGGGGCGCCAGGTGGCCGGTCCCGGGGAACTGGGCCTACCATGCCCGCCCCCGCCCCCGGTGCCGAAGCCGGCTCCTTCACCAAGTCCCCTGCGCGGGCCTGGCCTCGCCTGGGTCGTCCGGCCAGGGTGGCACGGTCGCCGCCACCACGCGCAGCCCTTCCTGGCCGCCTCTGAACTGGAACGCCGTGCCCAGCGGAACGGTCAGACAGACACCCGGGACCAGCGCGGTGACCTCTTCATGGCCGTCCTGCCGGCGCCACATCTCGCCGCTTCCGGAGACGACGTACCAGATCTCCTCGACGCTGGCGTGTGACACCGCCCGCGACACCTGCTCCGGCGCCAGCGCGAACTGCGCGAAGCTCGCGGCCCCCGGGAGCACGCAGAGCGGTCGCACCGTCGCACCGTCCGGAGCGGTGACTTCCGGTACCTCGTCGACTGCCGACGTGAGAAAGCGCGTCACCGTGACTCCCTTGCCCTGGACGGTCCTGCCTGCCGTGCGTCATCGTGCCGCAGGACAAGCCCGCCAGACCCAGACACCACCGAACAGCCCGACGGCGAGCC
Source organism: Streptomyces sp. NPDC059828 (assembly GCF_042731955.1). Taxonomy (NCBI): domain Bacteria; kingdom Bacillati; phylum Actinomycetota; class Actinomycetes; order Kitasatosporales; family Streptomycetaceae; genus Streptomyces; species Streptomyces sp. NPDC059828. The sequence goes on from NZ_JBHWIW010000027.1 coordinate 41,769, forward strand.
CGGCCGCGGCCCCCCGGAAGAGCGCATGGACCCGTGGCGGCGATCAGGACGCCACGGGGCGCCGGACCGGGCGGCCGGCGCCGAGGGACGTACCTCATGATGCGGAAACGGGGTGTCCCACCGGGCGGGGCCCCTCAGCCGACCGGCGGCCCGTGTTCCAGGTGACCGCTGACTGCGTCCACGGTCATCACCATCGGATCACTCACTGCGGTCGCGCACCTGCACCGGTTTCGCCGTCTGCGCATCCGCTGGGAGATACGTGATGACAACCACGAAGCGTTCCAGAGCCTGGGATGCGCACTCATCTGCTGGCGCCGTCTCTCACGGCTGGTCCGGGACGCCCCTGCCCAGTAGCCATTCCTTGACGCTCGGGGAGCCGTCGAGGAGTCGGCTGACCTCCATGCCCTCATCCCGTGAGGTCACTCTCGGCAGAGGGGCGAAGTCACCAGGCAGGACGTCCAGCAGGCTCATCACGCGGTCTCCCGCATGAAGAGTGACGAGCAGTTCGCACCGAATCTGACGCGGGATGCCGGGTCGATGCGGCAGGCTGTTCCACAGGGCTGGCCACAGATAGTGGGTCCCATCGGGCGCCGCATTCGCCTCCACCCATGCCGGGTCCAACCGCTGGTTGAGGCTGAGCTCACATGCCCGCTCCTCCAGCCTGACCAGCGAGGCCGTATCGAGGACCTTCAACTCCCGAGGCACCGGCTCATCCGAGTTCATCGCCCCATGCTGCCCGACAGCACCCCAGCACCTGGAACCGACCCATCGAAGATCATTTTGTTAGGAGCTCTAAGAGCCCCGGGTGACCTCGGGTATCCCACGCCGCGGGCCGACCCTCACAGTCCGCCCGGACCGGACCTCACCGCTCGCCACTCGGGCGCCAGCACCGACCAGATCTCCTCGTCGTGCCGCCGGCCCCGGTACAGGTAACTCTCCCGCAGGACGCCGTCCTTGGTCATCCCGAGCCTGCGGGCCACCGCGATGCTGGGCGCGTTCTCCGTCGAGACCCACCACTCCACCCGGTGGATCCCCCGTGTCTCCACGGCCCAGTCGATGACCATCCGCGCGGCCCGGGTCACCAGGCCCCTGCCCACCGCCGACGGCTCCAGCCAGCAGCCTGCCTCGGCGGTGCGCTGCTCGACGTCCATGCTGCGCAGCAGGATCGCGCCGACGAGTGTGCCGTCGGCCCAGATGCCGTGGATCCGCCCGGTGTCGGCCGCGGCCTTCTCCGCATACGACTGGAGGAAGGCCCGGCTCGACTCCAGGTCCTTCACGACATCCGGAAGGCCGTTGTGCTGCCCGATGAACTCCCGTCCCCGGTCGACATGGGCCAGGAACTCCCCGGCCTGCCACGGTTCGAGCGGACGCAGCTCGGCGCCGTCGTCGCCCAGGGACACGGAGTGCACCGTCACGCCTCCTCGGCGCCGCCGAAGCGCGTGCGGTAGGACTCCAGGTCCTCCTCAGTGATCTTCGCGAACAGCACCGGCGGGACGGTGAACGCCGTGCCGGCCGGGACACCGGCCAGGGCCCTGGCCTGCTCGGGGCTCACCCAGGCTGCGGTGTCGGTCTCCAGCGCGAAGGCTCCGCGCATGGCTGCGGCCGTGGCAGGGATGAAGGGCTCGGAGACCACCGCGTACAGGTGGATCAGGTTCATCGCCGTACGCAGGGTCAGCGCGGCGCCGTCCGGGTCGGTCTTGATCTCCAGCCAGGGGGCCTTCTCCTCCAGGTAGGAGTTGCCCGCGGACCACAGGGCACGCAGCGCCGTGGCGGCCTTGCGGAACTGGAGGGCCTCCAACTGCTCCTCGTACTCGGCGAGCAGCCGGGCGATCTCCTCACCGAGCCTGGCCTCTGCCTCACCTGCGTCGTGCCCGGCAGGCACCTCCTCGCCGAACCGCTTGCGCGAGAAGGACAGCACGCGGTTGACGAAGTTGCCGAGGGTGTCGGCGAGATCCTTGTTCACCGTGGCGGTGAAGTGCTCCCAGGTGAAGGAGGAGTCGTCGGACTCGGGGGCGTTGGCGATCAGGAAGTAGCGCCAGTAGTCGGCGGGGAGGATCTCGAGGGCCGCGTCCGTGAAGACACCGCGCCGCTGGGAAGTGGAGAACTTGCCGCCGTAGTACGTCAGCCAGTTGAAGCCCTTGACGACGTCGACCTTCTTCCACGGCTCGCGTACACCGAGCTCGGTGGCCGGGAACATCACCGTGTGGAAGGGGACGTTGTCCTTCGCCATGAACTGGGTGTAGCGGACGGTGTCGTCGGCCTCGTACCACCATGACTTCCAGTCGCGGACATCGCCGTCCTGCGCGGAGTCGGCCCACTCCCTCGTCGCGCCGATGTACTCGATCGGCGCGTCGAACCAGACGTAGAAGACCTTGCCCTCGGCGGCCAGTTCGGGCCAGGTGTCGGCCGGTACCGGGACACCCCAGTCCAGGTCACGGGTGATCGCGCGGTCGTGCAGGCCCTCGGTCAGCCACTTGCGGGCGATGGACGAGGAAAGCTGCGGCCACTGCGCCTCGTGGCGGGCCACCCACTCCTCGACCTCGTGCTGGAGCTTGGACTGGAGCAGGAAGAGATGCTTGGTCTCACGCACCTCCAGCTCCGTGGAGCCGCTGATCGCGGAGCGCGGGTCGATCAGGTCCGTCGGGTCCAGGACCCTGGTGCAGTTCTCGCACTGGTCGCCGCGCGCCTTGTCGTAGCCGCAGTGCGGGCAGGTCCCCTCGACATAACGGTCGGGCAGGAAGCGCCCGTCGACGGGGGAGTAGACCTGGCGGATCGCACGTTCCTCGATGAACCCGTTCTCGTGGAGCTTGCGCGCGAAGTGCTGGGTGATCTCCCTGTTCTGCTGCGACGAACTGCGCCCGAAGTAGTCGAAGGCCAGCTCGAACCCGTCGTACACGGCCTTCTGCGCGTCATGCGCCTGGGCGCAGAACTCGTCGACGGAGAGCCCTGCCGCCTTGGCGGCGAGCTCGGCCGGGGTGCCGTGCTCGTCGGTGGCGCAGATGTAGAGGACGTCGTGACCACGCTGGCGGAGGTAGCGGGAGTAGACATCCGCCGGAAGCATCGACCCGACCATGTTGCCCAGGTGCTTGATCCCGTTGATATAGGGAAGCGCGCTGGTGATCAGGTGTCGAGCCATCCTCGGATGCTCCATTTCGTGATGTTGTGTGCATTCCTGTCACGCTGGGTGACGGGATGGGGTGGGTGGGCCGCCGTCATCGTATCGAACCGGGGGTGCGTCCTTCCTGCGGGTTTCCCGGCCTCACGAGGGTTCGGCGGCAGGGGCGGAGGCCGGCTTCGGCGGCGGAGCCGGGACCGGGGCGGGGACTGAGGCCGGATTCGGCACCGGGGCGGGGCCTGCCGCCGGGACCGGCGCGTACTGGGCGGCCTGGGTGTGGAACATCGCCGCGTAGCGACCGTCCGCCGCGATCAGCTCCTCGTGGCTGCCGGACTCGACCAGGCGCCCCTGACTGAGGACGTGGATGCTGTCCGCGTAGCGCACACCGGACATGCGATGAGTGACGAGGACGACGGCGCGGTGCCGCCCGGCGAGCCGGCGGATGCGGTCGAAAGCCTCGATCTCCGCCTCGGGGTCCAGTGCCGAGGTGGGCTCGTCCACGATCAGGATGCTGTCGGCCGGGCTGGTGGACGCCCGCCAGTGGGTACGGGCCAGCCCGATCTTCTGCCACTCGCCGCCCGAGATCTCGGACGCCCCCCGGAACATCCGGGCCAGCAGGGTCGCGAGTCCCTGCGGCAGCTTGGCGATGACCGGGCCGGCCCCGGCGTGGTCGGCGGAGGGCTCGAGCTCCTCGTGGGAAGCGGCCCGGTGAGGCCGCCCGATCCGGATGTTCATCGCGGCGGTCATCGGCCAGCGCTGGAAGTCCTGGGTGAGCAGGGCGACCCGCTCGAACACCTGGGACCGGTCCAGTCCGTTCAGCTCCTCGCCACCCCAGCGGACACTGCCTGCCTGGGGCAGCAGCAGCCCGGCGAGCACCTTCATCAGGGTGCTCTTTCCGGAGCCGTTCTCGCCGACCACCGCGATCACGGAGCCCATCGGTACGGTCAGCGACACCTCGTCCAGCGCGGGTTCGAGCCGGTCGGGATAGTGGTAGCTGACCTTGTCCAGCGTCACCTCGCCGACCCTGACCGGCACGTCGGCCCCGTCCCGGGGGATGGTGTGCCGGGCCGCCTCGCTGAGGAACCGGTCGTGGTCCTGGACGTACAGCGACTCCTCGTGCATCTGGTTGACGTTCATCACCAGCGCCCCGAGGCTCGCCGAGCCCGACCTGACCGCGATCACCGCCGTGCCGGCGACGGCGAGTTCCATATGACCGGCGAGGATCAGCCAGGCCATCACGCCGTATGTGAAGGCCATGGCCAGACCCGACAGCGCGGCGGCCACCAGCTCGGTGAGCGCCTTGTCGTTGGCGAGGCGCTTCTGCTCGTTCTCGGCGTTCTCGGCCATGTTCCGGTACCGGTCGAGCAGGAAGGGGCCCACGGCATGGATGCGGACCTCCTGGGCGGCGGTGCGTTCGGTGAGCAGATTGCCGATGAGCCGGCTGGCCCGTACGTGCTCGACCCAGGTCATCACGGACACGTATCGCTCCTGTGCCACCCGCATCGCCCCCCAGCCCCGTGGCGCGGCGATCAGCAGCAGCATCGGCAGCAGGGCCGGATGCAGCACGGTGAGGACTCCGGCGGTGGCGATCAGGGCGATGATCCCGTTGAGCGCGGCGACACAGACCCCGATCATGCGCCGGGCCGATGCCGCGCCGTACTGCGCGACGTCGATGAGGCGGCGGAACGCCGGATCGTCGATCGCCTCCAGCTCCACCGCGGTGGCCGCCGAGAGATACTCGGTGGTCGCCAGCCGCTCCACCAGCGGCTCAAGTCGCCCGGCCCGCGAGGTGGACCAGCCCGCGAGACCCGCGTTGAGCACCGCCAGAGCTGCGATCACCACCAGTGCGGGCAGCGCGGCACGCAGCCGCACCACGGGCTCCCCGGACCCCAGCAGGGCATGCATGACCACGTTCACCGCGAGCAGGTTCCCCGCCGCCACGATGCCCTGCCCGACCTCGCTCACCCCCACCCCCAGTAACGAGCCCCGGTCAGCGCCCCAGGCCCTGCGTAAGGTGCCCAGCACCAGACGAGGCATGGCCTTGAGCGCCGTGACCATCGTCAAGTCCAGCCAGGAATGCTCGTGTTCGGCCCACCCCGTGTCGTACCGCAGTGGCCCGCCGAACAACTCCTGCTCGGCGTCCGAGATCTTCGCCTCGGTCATGCGTACGCGGCCGAAGAGTCCCCTCACATCGCCTCGCCTTCATCGGCGGCACGTACGACGACGCGCCGAGGTGGGCAGTGCCGGGTCGAATGTCCCACTTCGGCGGCCTGTGCAGGGAGGAATTTCCGGGTTTCCCGTCCCGGGAGGGCCTGTTCCAGCCCTCCCGGCCCGGGACGGTCCGTCGGTCAGTCCGTCAGGGCGCGGACACCTCCCGGCGAACCGCGCGGGCGGCGGCGACCATGTTCTCCAGCGCGGAGCGGGTCTCGGGCCAGCCGCGGGTCTTCAGCCCGCAGTCGGGGTTGACCCACAGCCGCTCGGCCGGGATGGCTCCGAGCCCGGTGCGCAGCAGCTCCGCGGTCTCCGCCGCGCTCGGCACACGCGGCGAGTGGATGTCGTACACACCGGGGCCGGCGTCGCGCGGGTAGCCGTGAGCGGCCAGCTCCCGGGCGACCTGCATATGGGAGCGGGCCGCCTCGAGGCTGATCACATCGGCGTCGAGGTCGTCGATGGCCTCGACGATGTCCCCGAACTCGGCGTAGCACATGTGGGTGTGGATCTGCGTGTCGGGGCGCACCCCGCACGTGGTGAGCCGGAAGGCCTCCGTGGCCCACTCCAGGTACGCGGCGCGATCGGCCGCGCGCAGCGGCAGGGTCTCCCGCAGGGCGGGTTCGTCCACCTGGATCACGGGGGTTCCGGCGGCTTCCAGGTCGGCGACCTCGTCGCGCAGGGCGAGGGCGACCTGGCGGGCGGTGTCGGGGAGGGGCTGGTCGTCGCGTACGAAGGACCAGGCGAGCATGGTCACCGGGCCGGTGAGCATGCCCTTGACGGGGCGTGAGGTCAGGGACTGGGCGTACGCGGTCCAGCGCACCGTCATCGGTTCGGGGCGTGAGATGTCACCGGCGAGGATCGGCGGGCGCACGTACCGGGTGCCGTAGGACTGGACCCAGCCGTGCTGGGTGGCGAGATATCCGGTGAGCTGCTCGGCGAAGTACTGGACCATGTCGTTGCGTTCGGCCTCGCCGTGCACCAGCACGTCAAGACCGGTCTTCTCCTGGAAGGCGACCACCTCCCGGATCTCGTTCCTGACGCGCTCCTCGTATCCGGCCGTGCCGATCCTGGCTGCCTTCAGATCGGCGCGCGCGGTGCGCAGTTCGGTCGTCTGGGGGAACGAACCGACGGTGGTGGTGGGGAGCAACGGCAGTGCGAGGCGGGTACGTTGCGCGGTGGTCCGCTCGGCGTACGGCTGGGAGCGGCGGGCGTCGGAGTCCGTGACGGTGCTGGTACGAGCCCGGACGGCGGCGTCGTGAGTGAGCGGGGAGGCGGCTCGGGAAGCCAGGTCGGCCCGGTTGGCGGCGAGGCTGGGGGCGATCGCCTCGGTGCCGTGGGTCAGGCCCCGGGCGAGTGTGACGACTTCGGCGGTCTTCTGCCTGGCGAAGGACAGCCAGCGCAGGATCTGGGGTTCGATGTCGTGTTCGGAGGCCGCGTCGAGCGGCACATGCAGCAGGGAGCACGACGCGGCCACGTCGACCCGGTCCGCCAGCCCCAGCAGGGTGCCGAGGGTGGCCAGGGACTTCTCCAGGTCGTTGACCCAGATGTTGCGGCCGTTGACGACCCCGGCGACCAGCCGCTTGCCCGGCAGCCCGCCGACGGCCGCGAGGGCGTCGAGGTTGGCGGCGGCGGCCTCCGTGAAGTCGATGGCGAGGCCCTCGACCGGGGCCTTGGCCAGCACCGGCAGGGCGTCGCCGAGTCGGTCGAAGTAGCCGGCGACGAGCAGCTTCGGCCGGTCGGTGAGCACACCGAGCGCGCGGCAGGCGCGCTCGGCGGCGCCCAGCTCGGCGGGCGTCCGGTCCTGGACGAGGGCGGGCTCGTCGAGTTGCACCCACTCGGCACCCGCCGCCCGCAGGTCGGCGAGCACCTCGGCGTACACGGGCAGCAGCCGGTCGAGCAGCGTGAGCGGGTCGAATCCCGCGGCGACGCCGGGTGCGGGCTTGGCGAGCAGCAGGTAGGTGACGGGGCCGACGAGCACCGGACGGGCGGAAAGCCCGAGCGCCAGCGCCTCCTTCAGCTCCGCGACCTGCTTGGTCGAGTCGGCGGCGAACACGGTGTCGGGTCCGAGCTCCGGCACCAGGTAGTGGTAGTTGGTGTCGAACCACTTGGTCATCTCCAGCGGCGCCACCTCCTGGGTGCCGCGGGCCATGGCGAAGTAGCGGTCCAGGGCGTCGGCGGCGACGGCCGCGCGGTGGCGTTCGGGGATCGCGCCGACCATGACGGTGGTGTCGAGCACGTGGTCGTAGTACGAGAAGTCCCCGGTCGGGACCTCATGGACACCGGCATCGGCGAGCTGGCGCCAGTGCGTCCGGCGCAGATCCCCTGCCGTGGCCTTGAGGGAGTCCGCGGTGACACGGCCCCTCCAGTAGCCCTCGATCGCCTTCTTGAGTTCGCGCTGCTGTCCCTGGCGCGGGTATCCGTGCACGGTGGCCCGTGCTGCCGCGGATTCGGTGGTCACGGAAATCTCCTTCGCGAGATGGTTCCCTGAGGTCCCGGGACGGAACGCGGGCAGGTGCGAAGGGCGGAGAACCGGACGGGTGCGGGTCCGCGCGCGGTGCCGCGCGGGTGTCCGGCCGTCCGATATATGCGCCGACCCACCCACGAGGTCACCGGATGTCCGCGTGCGGGCTGTTCGCGCGCGGGCAGCGGGCAGGTCTTCGGACTCGCGGGCACGTCCTCATGGGGAGGACACCTACTGGCCGTCGCTTCCCAGACCCTGGCGGGTCCAGTGCGTATGACGGCGGTCGTTCCCGCTCACCGCTGCGGGGCAGTCCCGGATTCCCACCGGGTTCCCTCTTACGACGCCTCCCGCCTGGAGGGCGGGGCGAACCAGCTGCAGGGGCCACCCTACGGGGCGGCAGGCGGCTGCGGAGCGCTCTGTCCGGAATTCGGATGCGCGACGGGAATCCGGGCGGCGGGGCGGAGCACGGCAGGGCCGGATTCGCACCGGCTTCCCCCTGGTGCGCATGCAATGCGGTTGTGTGCCCCGGCGCATGGCCCGGGGCAGACGCATCGTAGGGTGCGGCAGGGGTGTCCCACCGCTGATTCTCCATCACTTCCGCCGCATTCCCTCACCGTTGGACGTGTGGGCCGGTCACGGTGGTGGGGAGCCGACACGTGCGTGCGGCAAGGCGGTCTGCCGGGACGCCGACCCAGGATGCGAGGATGAGACGCCATGACTGCTGGGTGGTGTTCACGCACGCTACGGGCCGCGGTGTTCGCGGCCGTATGCGTGGTGCTCGCCGCCCTCGGCCACGTCATGATGTCCGGGGAGTCCGTCCCGTGGTGGACGCTGGTCGGAGGGCTCGGCGCGACCGGTGGGCTGGGCTGGTGCCTGGCGGGCCGGGAGCGGGGACGCGGCGTTGTGGTGGCCGTGGTGGTCGCCGCACAGGCGGCGCTGCACTCGGGATTCTCGCTCGTGCAGTCCCTGAACCCTGAGCATGCGGAACACATCGATCACTCCGCGCATCCGGAGCACCCCGGGCACCACATGGTGTCCGCCGGCATGGGGCCCGGCTACAACGACATGGGCCACTCGGGCTTCCCGGACGTGATGGCCGGCGACTCGTGGTCGCTCGGCATGCTCGCCGCGCACCTGCTGGCGGCGCTCTTCACCGGACTCTGGCTCGCCCATGGAGAGCGAGCCGCCTTCCGGATCCTCCGCGCGGTCGCCGGGTGGCTGACCGCGCCGTTGCGGCTCCTGCTCGCGCTGCCGGCGCCTCAGCACCGGCCGCGGCCGCGTGGCCGCGGCCGCCCGTCGCCTGTGTCGCGGCTGCTTCCCCTGGTCCACGTCATCGTCTCCCGAGGGCCGCCCGTGGGGTCCGCTGTCGCCTGACGACAGCCGGAATCCCGAGGCGGTCCAAGTGCCCCTCGGGCACCGGCCGCAGACCCGCGAGCGCGTGGGGAGCGGCCGGCCCCCACACGCCGGCACCAGGGCTCTGCTGCGCCCGCTGTGCACCCCGGTCCTGGTTCCGGACGACCCGAGAAGGACACCAGGTGATCTCTTCCGCCCTGCCCGCTTCATGGGACACGACGGACAAGGTGAATCCGGCCGACGAGTCGATCACCTCCTGGGCGCTCGCCGCCCGCGGCGGTGACGCCGACGCCGTGGAGCGGTTCGTCCGTGCCCTGCACCGCGACGTACTGCGCTATGTCGCCCACTTGTGCGGTGATCCGCAGTCGGCCGACGACCTCGTCCAGGACACGTTCCTGCGCGCGCTCGGCAGTCTGCACCGTTTCGAGGGCCGGTCGTCGGCCCGTGCCTGGCTGCTGTCCATCGCCCGGCGCGCGGTGATCGACAGCTATCGGTACGCGGCCGCCAGGCCCCGGCTGCACGACGTACCGGACTGGCAGCTCACGGTCGAACTCGCCCAGCCCCGCGATCTGCCGGGCTTCGACGACGGGGTGGCGCTGCTCGAACTGCTGGCGGCACTGCCGCCCGAACGCAGGGAGGCTTTCGTGCTCACCCAGATGCTGGGGCTGCCTTATGCGGAGGCCGCGGAGCTGAGCGGCTGTCCGATCGGCACGGTGCGGTCCCGCGTGGCGCGTGCCCGGGCGACGCTGATGGAGCTGATCGAGCAGGCCGAGGAGCCGGTGACCGCGTCCGCGCTGGTGGCCTGAAGGCCGTGCCCGGGCCGGGTTCCGGCGCGTGTCCCGGGCACGTGCCGGAATCCGTACACCGGTACGGGAACTCACACCGTGCTCGACCCGACTTGTGGACCGGGGGCGATGTGCTGCCCCTGTGCCGAACAGTTCTGGAGAGTTGAATGCGTTCTCGTGTGTGGTGCGGTACGGCGGTCGCCCTGCTCGGACTCCTCGCGGCGGGATGTGGCGGGGGAACCGACGAAAAGGGGGACAAGGGCTCGGGCGCCTCCGCCGGCGGGGCGCCGGTGACCGTCACCGACTGCATGGGTGCCGAGACCACCTTCGACGCCACCCCGAAGAAGATCGTCACCAGTAACGCGTCCAGTCTGGAACTGCTGCTCCGTCTGGGCGCCGGCGACAAGGTGGCCGGCACCGGATTCCCGCCCGGCAGGGGAACTCTTCCGGCCGGGCTGGACGCCATGGCGCAGGAGGTTCCGGTGCTCGGCGAGACCGTCATCCCGAAGGAGAAGCTCCTCGGTTCCGGAGCCGACCTGTACATCGACACCTTCGCCGCCATGGGCAACATGGGCGGCGGCGGGATGGGCGACGCGCCGACCGCGGAGGAGTTCAAGGCGGCCGGGATCAAGCACGTCTTCCTGAAGTCCACGGCGTGCGCGGCGCAGAGCAAGGGCCCCCTGAAGGACCTCGCCGCGGTCGAGGAGGACATCACCGCACTCGGGGCCGTCACCGGTACGAGCGCGAAGGCGAAGGAACTCGTCGCCGGCATGCGGGAGAAGGTGGACGGCGTACGGAAGGCGGTCGGCGGTACGGCGGAGGCGGCCAGGCCGACGTACTTCTTCTTCGACTTCGACGCGGGCACCAAGCAGCCGATGGCCGTGTGCAACCGCCAGGTCGCCCACGCCGTGATCACCCTGGCCGGGGCCCGCAACGTGTTCGCCGACTGCGACGGCGACTTCAAGCAGGTGAGCTGGGAGGACGTGGTGGCCAAGAACCCGGACTGGATCCAGCTCGGGGTACGGAACCGGGGCAGCGACGCGGCCAACGCCAAGGCCTTCGACGAGGCGCGGAAGTGGCTGGAGGGCAACCCCGTCACCGGCGGTCTGAAGGCCGTGAAGGAGGGCCGCTTCCTGCGTATCGGCTCGGAGCGCACCACCATCGCGGGGGTGGAGAACGCCGCCGTCGTGCAGGAGATCGCCAGGACCATCCACCCCGGGAAGGTCAGGTAGCCGTGCTGGACACGCTGTCCAGGTCCCGCAGAAAGGCGGCCGTTTCCGCGGCTCCGGGGGAGTCCCGCGGCGTGCCCGCCCGGGTGCTCGCGATCGGCATCGGTGTCGCACTGCTGGCGGCGCTGACGGCGGCGGTCTCCTGGGGGTCGACATCCATCCCGCCCGCCGAAGTGTGGGGTGCCGTGGGCAGGCACCTCACCGGCGAGGCCCCGCGACCCGGCACGAGTGACCTGATCGTCTGGCAGCTGCGGGTGCCCCGTGCCCTGCTCGCCGCGCTCATCGGCGCGGGTCTCGGCCTGGTCGGCACGGCGGTGCAGGCCCTGGTACGCAACCCACTCGCCGACCCGTATCTACTGGGGATCTCCAACGGAGCATCCTTGGGCGCGGTCGCCGCGATCGTGCTGGGCGCCGGTGCGGGCGGTGCGCTGGGTCTTGGCCTGTCCGGTGCCGCGTTCGCCGGGGCCCTGGGGACGTTCGCCCTGGTGTGGGCGGTGGCACGACGCGGCGGTGGTTTCGCTCCGCTGCGGCTGGTGCTCGCAGGTGTGGCGATCGGGCAGTTCCTGTCCGGCTTCACCAGCTATCTGGTGCTCCAGGCGGGCGACGAGCAGCAGACCCACAGCGTGCTCTTCTGGCTCATGGGCAGCCTGAGCGGGGCGAGTTGGCCGATGCTGGCCGTACCGGCGGTCGCCGTGCCCGTCGCGCTGCTGTGGCTCCAGGCGCGTGCCCGGGGTCTGAACGCGCTGCTGATGGGGGACGAGACGGCGGCCGGGCTCGGTGTGGACGTCACCCGGCTGCGCCGGGAGCTGTTCACGGTCACCAGTGTGCTGACCGGGGTACTGGTCGCCGTGTCCGGTGCGATCGCCTTCGTCGCGCTCATGGTGCCGCATGTCTGCCGGCTGGTCATCGGCGGTGACCACCGCCGGCTGCTGCCGGTCTCGGCGCTGTTCGGGGCGCTGCTCATGGTGGTCGTGGACATCGTGTGCCGCACGGCCATGGACACCCAGGAGCTGCCGGTGGGCGTGGTCACCTCCCTGATCGGAGCCCCGGCCCTGCTGTATCTGCTGGACCGACGCCTGGGGAGCGGCAGTTGAGGATCGATATCGAGGACCTGCATGTGGCCTACGCGGGGCGCACGGTGGTGTCAGGGGCCGGGCTGATCGCCGCCGAGGGGGAGATCACCGGCCTTGTCGGCCCGAACGGCAGCGGCAAGTCCACGCTCCTGCGCACCGTCTACCGGCACCTGCGCCCCGTAGCGGGCCGTGTGCTGCTCGCGGGGACGGACATCCGGGAGCTGTCCCCGGCCCGTGCGGCCCGCCATGTGGCGGCGCTGCCGCAGGAGCGAGGCAGCGATTTCGAGCTGACGGTGCGGGAGGTGGTGGCGATGGGGCGGACGCCGTACAAGCGGGCGTTCGCCGGCGACGATGCCACCGACCGGGACCTCGTCGAACGGGCGCTTCGGGATGTCGGAATGCACGGGGCGGCCGGCCGCCGCTTCACGGCCCTGTCGGGTGGTGAGCGTCAACGGGTGCTGCTGGCCAGGGCGTTCGCCCAGAATCCCGATGTCATGGTGCTGGACGAGCCGACCAACCATCTGGACGTACGGCACCAGGTGGAGCTGCTCGCCCTGCTCCGGGTGCGGCGTCGCACCACTCTGGTGTCCCTGCACGACCTCAACGCCGCCGCGTCGGTGTGCGACCGGCTGCATGTGCTGCATACGGGGGCGGTGGTCGCTTCCGGGCCGCCGCGTGAGGTGATCACGCCCGAGCTGTTGGCGGAGGTGTTCGGGGTCCGGGCGGCCGTGGTGGAGCACCCGCTCACGGGGGATCCGCTGATCGCCTTCGACCACAGGGCACCGGTTGACGGTGTGGCGTCTTCCGTGGTCGAGGCGCACACCGTGGGAGTGCCGCGCACCGGATGAGCGGCGTGGCCGGGGTTTTGTCATCGGCCGGGAACTCAACGCGTCCTGCCGCCGACATGTGGGACGAGGCTGCCGTCCGGCAGCCGTCCGGCGACGAAGGGCGGGGCGGAAGGGTGACGCACCACGGCCAGGGCCCGGCAGGGCCCGGTGGCATACCCAACGGCATACCCACCGGTCAGGACCACGGCCAGGACCGCTGGATCCTGGTGGGTGTGGCGGGACTGCTGGCGTTCGTGGCGATGCTCGACATGAACATCGTCAACGTGGCGCTGGCCGCGATCTCCGGGGACCTGCGGGTGCCCGCCGCCACGGTCCAGTGGGTCGTGCTCGGCTATCAGCTGCCCGTCGTGGCGCTGCTGCTGCCTGTCGGCCGTTGGCTGGACGGCTCGGGCCGGCGGCCCGCCGTGCTGGTCGCGATCACCGGGTTCGCTCTGTGCAGCGCCCTGGCCGCAGCGGCGCCCTGGGCCGGACTGCTCATCGCCGCCCGGGTGGCGCAGGGGGTGTTCGGCGCGGTGCTCTTCGTGCTGATGCCCGTGCTGGCCATGGGTTCGGTACGGCCCGCGCTGCGGGGCCGGGCGATGAGTGTGCCCGCGACACTGGGGCCGCTCGGCGCGGTGACCGGCCCCGCGGTCGGCGGACTGCTGCTGGACGCGATGGGCTGGCGTGCGGTGTTCCTCGTCAAGATCCCCTTCTGCGTGCTGGCGCTGGTGGTGGCGTGGAAGGCGATGCCGGGCGACGGGGCGAGGCTGCGGCTGCCGCGTCCGAGGGCACTGCTGGACGCCTCGCTCGCCGCCGCAGGAGTAACGGTTCTGCTGGTCGCGCTGACCCTGGCGGCGGGTCACACCGCGTGGCTGGCCCTCGCCGTGGCCGCCGTACCGCCGCTGTGGCTGTGGCTGCGCGGTCAGGGCGGCAAGCCCGTTGCGGGGGTGCTGCGGGTGCCAGGACTGGCATCGGCGCACGGCGCCGTACTGGCACTCGCGACCGGCTTCGCCGCGGTGCACTACGTCATCGCCTTCCACCTCCAGCGTGACGACGGTGTCAGCGCGACGGCCACCGGTCTGACCGTGCTCGCCTTCCCCCTCGGCATGGGCATCGCCGGACCGCTCGGCGGACGCCTGGCCGACCGGTATGGTGCCAGACCGGTCGCTGTCAGCGGAGCCGTGGTCACGGCAACGGGGCTCTTCCTGCTGGTCCCGCTGGACGGCGGTTGGTCACCCGGCGACGTGGCCTGGCGCCTCGCGCTCGCCGGTGCGGGCATGGGGCTGAACGGCGGCCCCACCCAGGCCCTGGTCATGAGCGCGGCGCCACCGGAGCGGGCCGCGACCACCGGTTCGACGGTCCAGCTCGCCCGCAGCCTCGGATTCACCCTCGGCCCGGTGCTCGCCACGGCGGTCTGGGGCCTCGCCGGGGCCGCTCAGGGTGCCCGGGCCGGACTCGTACTGGCCGCCATCGCCGCCGCGTTCTCCATACCCCTGCTCGCCCTGCCCGCGTCGAGCCGTACCACCGGGGCGCCCGCGACCGCTGCCGACGCGCCCACTCCCGCCCCGCGCTGACCGGCTCGCGCCGACCGCCCCCACTGACCGTCCCGCACCGACCGAGGAGCTTGCCCATGTGCGGAATCACCGGCTGGGTGTCCTTTCGCCACGACCCCCGCACCCAGGCCCCCGTCATCGATGCCATGACCTCCACCCTCACCCCGCGCGGCCCCGACGCGGGCGGCGTCTGGCTCGGCGAACACGCGGCGATCGGCCACCGCAGGCTGGCCGTCATCGACCTGCCCGGCGGGGTCCAGCCGATGCCCGACCAGCCCGATGACCCGGCTGTGGTGCTCAGTTACAGCGGCGAGGTCTACAACCACCACGAGCTGCGCGCCCGGCTCAGGAACCTCGGCCATGCCTTTGGCACCCGCAGCGACACCGAGGTGGTGCTGCGCGCCTACCAGCAGTGGGGTGAAGACGTCGCCGAGCACCTGGACGGGATGTTCGCCTTCGCCGTCTGGGACGTACGTGCCCGGCGCCTGCTCCTGGTCCGCGACCGGCTCGGCGTCAAGCCCCTCTTCTGGGCCGCCGTCGACGGCGGCCTGGCCTTCGCGTCCGAGCCCAAGGCCCTCTTCGCGCACCCCGGGATCCGGCCCCGCGTCGACGCGGACGGACTGCGGGAGGCGTACAGCCTGCTGTTCAACACCGGCCCCACGGTGTGGTCGGGGGTCAGGGAGGTCGAGCCGGGCGGGACCCTCGTCCTGGACCGCGACGGTGTCCGTGAGCGCCGCTACTGGCAGCTCGCGGCCAGGCCCCACCCCCGCGAGGACGACCGGGACACCACTGTCGACAGGGTCCGCCATCTGGTCGCAGCGGCGGCGCACAGCCAGTTGGAGGCCGATGTCCCGCTGTGCAGCCTGCTCTCCGGTGGCATCGACTCCACGGTGCTGACCGCGCTGCTCGCCGGTGAACTGCGCAGGCGCGAGGGCCCGGGCGAGCGCATCCGGTCCTACGCGGTCGACTACAGCGACCAGGCCGAGCAGTTCACCGGCGACGTGCTGCGCACCGGCCACGACACCCCGTACGCCACCGAGGCCGGGGCATACATCGGCACGGACCACAGCACCGTGGTCCTCGATCCGCTCGCCCTGCTCGACCTCGAGCACCGCAGGGCGGTCGTGGTGGCGCGGGACTCGCCGATCGGCGTGGGCGACATGGACACCTCGCTGTATCTGCTGTTCGGCGAGATACGGCGGCACTCGACCGTCGCGCTGTCGGGTGAGGCGGCGGACGAGGTGTTCGGTGGTTATCCCTGGTTCCACAACCCCAAGGCGCTCGCCGCACCCACCTTCCCCTGGCTGTTGGTCACCGGCGACGAGGCCGCCATGCCGCTGAACCCCGAACTTGACCTCCGCATTGGGGAGTTCCGCGAAGACACCTACCGCGACGCGCTCGCGGCCGTGCCGCACACCGACGGCGAGACAGCCACCGAGCACCGTCAGCGCGAGATGCAGCACCTCTCGCTGACCCGCTGGCTGCGCCAGCTCCTGCACCGCAAGGACCGGCTCAGCATGGCCCAGGGCCTCGAGGTCCGCGTGCCCTACTGCGACCACCGACTGGTGGAGTACGCCTTCAGCACTCCCTGGAGTCTGAAGAGCTTCGACGGCAGGGAGAAGAGCCTGCTGCGGGCCGCCGGCGCCGGCCTCGCTCCCGACTCCGTACTGCACCGGCCCAAGAACCACTACCCGGCCACCCACCACCCCGACTACAAGCGGGGCCTCCAGGACCTGGCCAGGGACGCGCTCGCCACCGAACAGGTCCGCGCCCTCGCCGACGAGACCCTCATCAAACCCTGTCTCGACACCCCGCCCGAGCGGCTCCAGTGGGGGCACCGCCTCCGGCTCGAACGAGTCGTCGACCTCGCCCTGTGGCTGGACCACCACCGGCCTGAACTCGTCCTCTGAGGAGCGCAGCACCATGACCATCCAGGAACAGCCGCACCCGCCGTCCGGTGCCGCACCACTGCCCGAACCGGTGCCGCTCATGGGCTGCCCGTACAAGGCCGACCCCTACCCGCTCTACGAGCGCATGCGCGAGGCCGGACCCGTGCACCGGGTGCTGTTCCCCAGCGGCGTGCGGGCCTGGCTCGTCACCGGATACGAGGCCGCCCACGCGGCCCTGAACGACGACCGCCTCGGCAAGAACCACGACCGGGGAAACGACCGGTGGCGGGCCCGGGCGTCGATCATGCCCGAACCCCAGCACTCCCAGCTCCAGGTGCATCTGCTCCACCAGGATCCGCCCAAGCACACCCACATGCGGCGCTTCGTGACCGACGCGTTCACCCCCCGCCGTATCGACGCGCTGCTCCCGCGCTTCCAGGGACTGGCCGACACCCTCGTCGACGCCCTGCCCCGGACCGGCCCCGCCGATCTGGTCTCCGGTTTCGCCGCCCACTTCCCGTTCCAGGTGCTCGCCGAAGTCATCGGGCTGCCGGACGAGTTGGCGGCCGGCTTCGACCGCGACTGGGGCAAGGTCGTCCAGCCGGTCGGTCCCACCGACCCGGGACGGCCGCTGTACGAGGCCCGGCTGCACGGTCTTCAGAGCTATATCGCCGAGGTCGTCACCCACAAACGCGCACACCGGGGTGACGACCTGCTCAGCCGGCTCGTGGCCGCTCGCGACCGAGGCGAGCTCTCCCAGGAAGAGCTGGACTCCATGATCTTCCAGCTCCTTGTCGCGGGCCAGGAACCGGTCACCAACCAGATCACCACCGCGCTCATCGCCCTCTTCGGCCACCCCGGCGCGCTCGACCGGCTGCGGCACGACCCCGGGCTGCTTCCACGGGCCGTGGAGGAACTTCTGCGCTATGACAGCGCCTTCGAGCTCACCACCTGGCGCTTCTTCGCCGAGGACAGCGACCTGCACGGCACCGGGGTCCCCGCCGGGGACTCCGTGATCGTCTCTCTGTGTGCGGCCAACCGCGACCCTCGGCGTTTCGAGAAGCCCGACGAACTCGACCTCGGCCGCAGCCCCAACCCGCACCTCGCCTTCGGGCACGGCATCCACTTCTGCCCCGGCGCCGCACTCGCCCGCGCCGAGCTGCGTATCGCGCTCGGCACCCTCATCGCGCGCCTGCCCGGACTGCGGCTCGCCGTACCGGACGAGGAACTCGCATGGATCCCTGCCGTACTGGGCCGCGGCACCAGCCGGCTGCCCGTCGCCTACGAGCGGCGTATCTGACCCCCACGGAGGCCCCCATGCGGTTGACCACCGCACCGGACACCCGACTCACGCACACCGTCAGCAGGTCCGTCCTGGACCTGCTGCTCCCGCACCACCGCACGACGACCGGGACCGCGCCCGCGCCCGCCGAGGCCTTTCCCCACCAAGTGCACCGCATCGGCGACTTCGTACGCCGCGGTGAACCGGTCGTCTTCACCCTGCCGGGCTTCCCCTGCAAGTCCCCGAACCCCGCCAAGGTCCTCGGACATCTGCCCGATCAGGGGGAACGGCTCTCCCTCGGCTTCCTCAACGATCTGTGCGCCAGGATCGGCGAGATCCATCCTCCCGGCGCACGTGTCGTCATCTGCTCCGACGGCCATGTCTTCGGCGACCTCATCCGCGTACCCGACGACCACATCGACGCCTACTCCGACGAACTGCGCAGGCTGATCTCCGAACTGGGCCTGGACCATCTGTCCGTCTTCGACCTCAGGGACGTCTGGGGCGACCTGCCGCACCCGGCGAAACGCGCCCATGTCCACAACCGGTACGCCCCCGCCCTGGACGCCCTGCGCGCCGAGGTCCGCGCCGGTGGCCACACCCTGGCCCTCTACCGGGGCATCACCCGCTTCCTCCTCGATGACACCGCCGACTTCACGGGCACCCGCTCCGCCCTCCAGCGCGAGTGCCGCCGCCGTGCGTACGGTGTCATCCAGCGCAGCCGCGCCTGGGGCGAGCTGATCGCCGAGCACCATCCCCGGTCCGTGCGGCTGTCGATCCACCCCCAGCCCGTCGGTGCGCCCAAGTTCGGTATCCGCCTCCTCGACGCGTCCGACGCCTGGACCACCCCCTGGCACTCCGCCGCCCTGCGCCGCGGGGACGGCACATGGAGCCTCCTGCCCCGTGCCGAGGCGGAGCGGCGGGGGCGCCTGGTGCACCGGGACGGCAGGCCGAGCCACTTCGCGCAAGGCGCCCCGTGACCGGGGGTTCCGGCGCGGTGTGGCAGTCCGCGACGTGCCGTCAGGGGGCCAGCACCTTCGAACGGCGCGCGGCTTCCGCGAGCTCCGGAACGGTGTCCGGGCGCGCTGCGACCCCCCGCCGACCGGCGAGCCGGCAGCCGAGGCAGTCCATGTGTCCCGCGCGTGCCGTGCGGTCCCGCACCCGCATGCCCCACTGGTCGGCGGGGCGCGGTCCGGGCCGCTTGCCCCAGCCGGCGAGATGAAGGGCCCAGGTGACGAGCAGGGCCAGTGCCATGACGGCGACTCCCAGCCAGATGCCCGGGCGCCAGCCGCAGAGGCCCACGCCCGTGGCCGTGGCACCCACGGTGGCGATGAAGGTACCGGTCCATCCGGCGATGGTGTGGCCCTCGTCGTAGTGGTCTCCACCCATGGCTTCTCCCCTTCTTGCCCCGGTCTGTCCGGCGCGTGCTGTGGCCACGTGGCTGTGGCCGGATATGATGCCTTAGTAAGTAAGGAATTTATCTTATGCGCTAAGGAAAGTTCAATGGAGGGCAAGCCCCGCCCCGTCGCCGCCCCTTCGGATGCCATCAGTGCGATGGACCACCTCATCGCGACGAGCATGGTGGGCCAGCAGGAATACGCCCGGAGTCTGGGCCTGAACGTCACGGACCTCATCTGCTTCGCCTACGTCCTCGAGGCCGGGGACTCCCCGGTGTCCGCCGGTGACCTGGCCGAGCGTGCGCATGTCACGTCCGGTGCGGTGACCGGCATCCTCAATCGCCTGGAGCGCGGGGGATATGTGGTGAGGCGCCCGGACCCCGCCGACCGCCGCCGGGTGCGTGTGGTCGCCGTTCCGGAAGCCACCGAGCGTGTGCGGGCCATCTATGAGCCGTACTACATGCGGCTCGTGGAGCTCTTCGCGGAGTACACCCCGGACGAAGTCGCCGTCATCGCCGACTGGTTCAACCGCGCCGGAACGCTCGCGCGCTCCTATCTCGCGGAGTCGCGCGAGAACGGCTCCCTCGGCCGTGATTGAACTAGTGCAAAAGTAATTTGCTGCTAGTGCGATAGGGGGTACTGTGCGTGTCATGTCTGCCCTGACTCCACGCCCCATCGCCCTCACCGGCGCCCACGTACGCCTGGAACCGCTGTCGGTCGAGCATCTCGGCGAGCTCTTCGCCGCAGGGGGATGCGACGAGGAGGTCTGGCGCTGGCAGGGCGGGCCGGCGCCGAGGACGCAGGAGGAGCTGGGCGACAAGCTCGCCGTGCTGCTGGAGGAGGCCGGACGGGGGGAGTGTGTCCCCTTCGCCGTGATCCACCGCGCGAGCGGCCATGCCATCGGCTGGACCACGTACATGGACATCGACGCCGCGAACGAGCGGCTGGAGATCGGCTGGACGTGGTACGGGCGCGCGTTCTGGCGCTCCGCGGTCAACACCGAGTCGAAGCTGCTTCTGCTCACGCATGCCTTTGAGGACCTGGGCATGGGGCGCGTGCAGTTGAAGACGGATCACCTCAATCACCGCTCCCAGGCGGCCATCGCGCGTCTCGGGGCGCAGCGCGAAGGAGTGCTGCGCCGCCATCGCCGACGGCCGGACGGCACCTGGCGTGACTCGGTGTACTTCTCGCTCCTCGCCTCGGAATGGCCCGCGGCCAAGGAGCGCCTGACCACCCGCCTCGGCGCGTAGTCCGCCGCGGGCGTACCGCCCGCCCGTGGCCCGGCGGTCGGCGCGCCGGAGCCGGGCGGGAGTCCCGTCCCCGGCCGTGTGTGCGGCCGCGGCTGGACGACTCCTGGGGGCCGCCGCTCCATGTGACGGGGATCACGCGACAGGGAGATCCTGTCGGCCGTGCTCCACGTCTAGAGGGTGTGAGAACAGTCAGGAAGACACCGCGCGAGTCCGACGAGGAGCATCTCGTCCGGCTCGTGGCCGGTGGGGACCGCGCGGCGTTCGAGGAGCTGTACCGGCGCACGTCGCCGTGGCTGGCGGTGCGGCTGCGCCGCCGCTGCGCGGACGAGCAGATCGTCGCCGAGGTCATGCAGGAGACCTATCCGGCTGACCGGCGTGGCGGTCACGGGTTTCGCCCTGCTGCTCGCCGCGACCCGGCGTGCCCGGTTCATGGCCCTGGCTCCCGTTCTGGCCGGCGCCGCGGTCGCGCTGCTCATCCTCCCCTCCGATCCGCGACGGGCGTACGTCGTCGACGAAGCCGCCGCCGCGCAGGTGTGTGAGGGACCGGTATGTGTGACGAGACTGCACCAGGCACGCCTGGCCGAGCTCGCGGCTCCCGGGAAGGAGGCGCTGCGCCTGCTGCGGCAGACGCTGGGCAGCCAGGCTCCGGTTTCGATCCGGGAGGCCACAACGCCACGGACGACGGACGACGAGGTCGAGCGGTCCCGCACATCCGTACTCGTCGACTTCGACGACGGGGCCATCTCCACCGTGAAGGGGGAAGGACCTGACCAGAGCCCTGCTCGGCCAGGGACTCGCGCCCCACTGCTTCCCCCGCACCACGGTCAGCAGCAGCGGAATGCCGAGCGAAACCGCCGCGCAGAGCATCGCGGCGGGCTGGGTCGCCGGTGAACTCACTCCGCGAGCGATCTGACGGCGCTGGCCGAACCGGTGTGGAAGCGACTCAAGGCCCTGCCGCCGGCCCAACAGCGCACACGCATTCATGCCGCACACACCGCCGCGCTCTTCTGCACGGCCGACCCGCTCTATGTGCTGTCCGGTGAGACCCCGTGAGATGGCTGACGCTGTACGCACGCTCACGGCAGGTCCCCGCGTCACTCGCCGCGGTACTCGCCACCGCGCTGGTGGTGTGGGCGCTCACCCGTGACGGCAGTGCGGGGCATGCCGACCCGAGACTGCCCGCGCTCGTGATCGCCGCCGGAGCGATGGCCGTGTCGGTCGGGCTCGGCGGACAGGACCCCGCACTGGACCGGACGGCGGCCATCCGCCGGGCCCCGCGCCGGGCGGCGCACATGCTGCTCGGCGGTGCGGTCATCGGCGCGGCGCTGCTGGCGGTGCAGGCCACCGGCGACGACCTCGCCACCACCGCGTTCGTCATCCGCGACAGCATGGGACTGATGGGTCTCGTCGCCGTCGGGGCGGTGTTCTGGGGCGCGCGGCACGCGTGGTCGCTGCCGCTCATCTGGCTCTCGTACGCCATCCACGCGCCCTCATCGGCCGGGGTGCCGACGCAGATGGCGACGTGGATGCTGCTGCCGCCCGGCACGGACGCGGGTACCTGGACGGCGATCGCCGTCACGGTCGCCGGCACCACGGCCTACGCCGTCGCGGGACCGAGACGGTAGGTGCTCGCGACTTCGCCGGGCCCGTTCGCCCCGGACTCCGTCCGGTCCCCAGGTCCTGTCCGGGGCTCTCCCGGTGGCCTGTTCGGGCATCGGTGGACGGCCCTTCGGACCCGGCTGGGCAATCCCAGGGGCAGCGTCTGGGGGGCCTTCCGGGCATCGCCCCGGCAGCGAACGGGCGCGTGGCCGAGGTTCCGACGTCCCAGTTCCGCGTTCCAGGGTGCAGATGTTTCGCCAGGTCAAGACCTGTCCCAGCGTTCCAGCTTCCCCGATTGGTCTGGTCCTATTGCCCCACGGGCCCCCGTCCCTAAAGCTCTGTGCAGCACCAACCCCCCACCGGGAGCAGTCATGCGAACCCGAGTAAGCATGAGCGACATCGTCGCGGTCCTTGTCCTGATCTGCTGCGTTGCAGTGCTGATCGGACTGGCCACCAGTGGCTGAATCCCCCACAAGGAAAGTCGATCCACCATGAACACCATCCGGTCCCGCACCGCCATCGCCGCCCTCGCGGCGGGGCTGTCCCTGACCGCCTGCCAGCACGACGACGCCTCTTCCGGGGCGACTCCCCCAGCGGGCGGCACGGCGAGCAACGGAACCTCCGCGACGGCGGGTTCCGGAACAGCGGACTCCGGAACTGTGGGTTCCGGGATGAGCCCCGGGGTGCCCATGCCCACCGCGACCCGCAGCGGTCAGAGCGGCAGCGGCGACGCAGCTGCCTCCGGTGCCTGCACCAGCGCCCACATCAAGGTCGTCGTCAGCAAGGTGTCCCGCCCGCTCAACCATCTGCTGCTCGCGGTCACCAACACGGGCTCCACCGCATGCGACGCCTACGGCGCACCGGTGCTCCGCTTCGACGACGAACAGGCCGCCGTCCAGCTCGTCGAGGACAGCCGTCCGCAGGCCGTGGTCAGCCTCCAGCCCGGCGTGGCCGCCTACGCCTCGATCAACCTGACCGGTGAGCCCGGTGCCGAGACAGACGGGCGTCCCGCACGGAAGCTGGCCGTGCAGCTCACCTCCGGCAGCGGCAGTGAATCGGTCGGCAGCCCCACCAACCTCAACCTCCCGCCGGACGTCTTCAAGGACGACAGCGCGGCCGTCACCTACTGGCAGAGCGACGCGCAGGACGCGCTCACGTACTGAGCACACGACGACGGCACACCGACCAAGGGGAGAGAAACGGTTGCGCAGCTCACTTCGCACCATACGAACCGGCTCATCAGCCACCACGGCCCCGGCTTCGGCCGCGGCGCCCGCTCCGGCCGACATCGGCAGAACAGACCCCGCGCAGCACATTCCCGTCGTCGTGCACGCGGCCGACCCGATCTCCCGCGCGGGCGTGCTCACCCAGTTGCGGCAGCACCCGGTGATCGACCTCTGCGAGGAGGCGGAGTCCAGACCCGGCACCGTGGCGGTGCTGGTCGGGGAGACCCCGGACGAGACCATGCTCACCCGGCTGCGCAGATTCGTACGCAGCGAAGGCGTCCGCGCCGTCCTGGTGGTGAGCGCGGTACGGGAGTCCGAGCTCCTCGACGTCATCGAGTCCGGTGTCGGGGCCGTCGTCTGGCGCCACGAAGCCACCGGGCACCGGCTGTCGCAGGCCGTGCTCGCGGCATCCCGTGGTAACGGCGACCTCCCGGCCGATCTGCTGGGCCGCCTGATGAACCAGGTGGGCAGCCTCCAGCGCTCGGCCACCGGCCACGCCGGCGCTCCCGGTCAGGGGCTGGCGGCGCGCGAGGTGGACGTTCTGCGCCTGGTCGCCGACGGATTCGACACCAGCGAGATCGCGGGCAAGCTCTCGTACTCGGAACGCACGGTCAAGAACGTGATGCACGGGCTGACCACCCGTCTGCACCTGCGCAACCGAGCCCATGCCGTGGCCTACGCGCTGCGCGAAGGCTACCTCTGACCGCAGGGGTGCCCGTAGGGGCAGCGGCGGGGCGGCCTTCCGGACACCCCGGGCCGCCCCGCCGCTGTCCCCTGCGTGCCTGCTCACGCGGGCGCAGCCGGGAAAGAATCGGGACTGGCACGGCAACACCTCACAGCAAGGCGGGAGCGCGACGGTGATCCACGAGGTGGACGAGGTCCTCAAAAGGATCATCGGGGGTGGCGCGCTGACCGGCTCCGGGGTCGACGTCTCTCTGGAGGCTCCCACCCGCGACTGGGCGGCCAGGCGCAACGCCCCCGCCATCAACGCCTACCTGTACGACATCCGTGAGGACGTGGCCCGCAGGCAGCGCGGTACGACCCCGGTCGTGGACGACAGGGGAGCGGTGCTGAAGCGCCGTCAGCCGCCTCGCTGGTTCCGGCTGTCCTACCTCGTCACGGCCTGGACCAAGCAGCCCCAGGACGAACACCGGCTGCTCGCAGCCGTACTGGGCACCCTCATACCGCGCGAGATCCTGGCCGCGGACGAACTGCCCGGTTCGCTGGGGGCACTGGGGCTTTCGGTGCCCCTCACGGTCGCCGGGATCCAGACCGAGTCCCGGTCGCTGGCCGAGATCTGGTCCGCCCTCGGCGGCGAACTCAAGCCGTCTCTTGACGTGGTGGTGACGGCGCCGTTCCCGGCGTCTCCCGAGTACGACGCCGGGCCTCCGGTCACCGAAGGCGCTGCGGTCCGGGTCCGCGGAATCGACGGCACCCTGGAGGGCTCACCGGAGCGGAGCCACAGATCACGGCGCCCCGCCGTCCGGGCGAGCAGGGCTGCCGGGGGCAGCGGCAGCGGCGGCAAGTCCTCCCTCCGGAGCAGCGAAGGGCCGCAGCCCCGATGACCGCATACGCCGCCGGGCAGCAGCAGCAGCAGCAGGACGGACCGGCAACCACCCGCGCCGGGCGCGCATCGGACGACTCCGGCCACCCTCCGGCTCCGGCCGACATGCTGCTTGCCCGACTCGCCCGGCTGCGCGAGCGGGTCGCCCTCCTGGTCGAGCTCCGCAGCGCGGACGACCCCACCGCCGGGGATCCGTTGCGCGGCCTCTACCTGTCCGACGACGCGGTCCGGCATGCGCTCGGTACGACCGAGACGCCCACCCTGCCGGTCGACATGCGCGAGGGGGCCCCGCCGCCGCAGGCCGGCGAATCGGACCGGTTGGCCCGGCTCGCCGCCCGGCTCGGGTTCGGCGAGCTGGACACGGGCCTGCTCCTGGTCGCGCTCGCACCCGAGATCGACCGCGGCTTCGAGCCGCTCTACGCCTATCTCAACGACGACGTCAGCAGGCGCCGGGCCACCGTGGGACTCGCCCTGGACCTCTGCGGGCTGCCCCCGCACACGCCCGAAGCGCGGGCCCGTTTCCATGCGTCGGCGCCGCTTGCCGCGCTCGGCCTGGTCGGGACCGAAGAGTCCGAACGCCCCTTCCTCAGCCGCTCGCTGCGCGTCCCGGACCGGCTCGTCGCCCATCTCATCGGCGACGACACCCCGGATGCCGCACTCGCCGGCCGGGTACGTCCGCTCGCGGCCTGCCCCGGGCCGTACGACGAGGACTTCACCCGCAGGCTCACCGACCGGATCTCCGCCGCGCCGCTCACCGCCTACCTGAGGGAACAGCGGGAGGGCGACGGCCTGGTCTGCGCCGCCGCGGCCCTGGGCAGGGCCGGTCGCGATGCGCTGCACTTCACCCCGGTCGACACCGGCACCGCTACCGGCACCCGCACCACTACCGGGCCCGGGCCGCTCGGCGCACTCCTGCGCGAGGCCAGGCTCAGCGGCCGCGCGCTGGTCGTGTCACCGGTCCCGGATGATCCCGGTCCGCTGATACGAGCGCTGACCGCGAGCGATGTGACCGTGCTGTTCACCGGCACCCGCCCGTACGACCCCCAGTGGTGCGACGAAGACCCCCTGGTCCTCGATGTGCCGAGACTGCGCGCCGATTCCGCCGACGCCTGGGCCTCCGCACTCGGCGTGGCACCTCGCGCGTCCGGGTCGGGCGGCGAGACGGATCCCGGGGCCGACCTGGTCACCGCCGTCGCCCCGTACCGTCTCGGCGGCGAACGCATGGCCCGGGCCGCACGCACCGCCCGGGAACTCGCCGAGTTCGACGGCACACCGCTGACCGCCGCCCATCTCCGGCTCGCCGCCCGTCTCCAGTCCGCGTCCGGTCTGGAGCGGCATGCACGCCGGATCCGGCCCGATGTCGGCTGGGAGGACCTCGTGCTCCCGGACGGGCCACTCGGCCAGCTCAGGGAACTGGCCCTGCGAGCCCGGCATCGCGACCGGGTGCTCGGGGACTGGCGGCTCAGCGCGGGCGGCGGCCGAGGGCGCGGGGTGATCGGGCTGTTCGCCGGGGAGTCCGGTACGGGCAAGACCATGTCCGCCGAGGTCGTCGCAGCCGAACTCGGCCTGGATCTCTACGTGGTGCAGTTGTCGTCCGTCGTCGACAAGTACGTGGGCGAGACCGAGAAGAACCTGGAACGGATCTTCACCGAGGCCGACCGCACCGACGCCGTACTGCTCTTCGACGAGGCCGACTCCGTCTTCGGTAAACGTTCCGAGGTGAAGGACTCACACGACCGCTACGCCAACATGGAGAGCGCCTATCTCCTCCAGCGCCTGGAATCCTTCGACGGCATCGCACTGCTGACCACCAATCTGCGGGCCAACGTGGACGAGGCATTCACCCGGCGCCTGGACCTGGTGATCGACTTCCCGTTCCCCGACACGGATCAGCGGTTGGCCCTCTGGCGCCATAGCCTGGCCCGGGTGCCCTGTGCCGACGGCACCGACCCGGGGCAATGCGCGCGGGACTTCGAGCTCGCCGGGGGATCGATCCGCAGCGCCGTCGTCACCGCCGCCTACGCGGCCGCCGGACGAGGCGAGCCGGTGACCACGGCCGACTTGCTGGACGGCGCGCGCCGGGAATACCGCAAGGCGGGACGCCTGGTGCCGGGCGAGGGCAGCTGGTAGCGGCCCTCGCCACTCCCAGCGCGGCCTCGCGCTCGCCCGGCAGACTGCGAGCGCGTCGGCTACTCGACGCGCCACTTCTGGTTCGACTGCCCGTTGCACGTCCACAGTACGAGCTTCGTCCCGTTCTCGGTGCCCTGGTCGAAGGCGTCCACGCACTTGTCCGCCTGCGGGTTCACCAGGTCGCCGGCCTCACTCAGCACGAATGTCTGCGCGGGATTGCCGCTGCACCGGGCCATCTGGATGGCGGCCCCGTCGTCCCGGGAGCCGTTCGCGACATCCATGCACAGTCCGAGCGAGCGCACGGTGCCGTCCTCCAGGAACTCCCACTTCTGGTTGGCCGATCCGGCACAGCCCCAGATCTGGAGCTGGGTACCGTCCGGGTATCCGCCCTCCTGGGCGTCGGTGACGTCGATACAGAGGTCCGAGCCCTGCCCGATGATCACGGACCCGGCCACCGGTTCCTCGGGCGCCGGTTCGGTGTCCGGCTCCCCGCCCCCGCCCTCCTCGGGCCCGGGATCGGTCTCGGGCTCCTCGGACGGCTCCGCCGGCTTCTCGGGTTCCTCCGACGGCTTCTCCTCCGGGGACGCGGCCGGGTCGGGCAGTACGACCCCGGTTTCCACGGGCTTCTCCGTGGCGGCGCTGCGGACCTGGGGCTTGTAGGTGATCCAGAGCATCAGGAACGTGATGGCGAGCGCCAGGAGGATTCCGAGGAACGTGGCGAGCCAGCGGGGCAGGAAGCCGCGCTGGACGTATGTGCCCTCGGTGTTCAGCGGCTCCACCCCGGAGCGCTGCACGGCCAGTGTGTAGGGCCGCCGCTCCTTCGAGCCGAACCAGATGATCTCCCGGGGCTTGAGCCGCACGTTCAGGAAGGCGGCGCGGCCCGGTTCGATCTGGACGCTGGACGGGTGGATCTCGTACGAGAGGTCGTCGCCGTGGTCACTTCCGGCGACCGAGCAGGTCAGTTTGGTGTTGCCGATGTTGTCGATCGCCAGCTTCGGCCGTCCCCGGAACCGGCCCTTCACCGTGGGCGGGACGATCTCGGCCCGCACCTCGGTGAACGGAGTGATCGTCAGGTTGCCTTCGGGGACGGTGGTGGCCTCGGGGTGCTCCGTCGGCGAGATCCGTACGGCGTACGGGTTGGGGCCCGCGGTGGCGTCGGGGGTACGGGGCGGGGTGAAGGTCAGCTCCACCGTTCCCGTGGTGCCGGGATAGAGCCGCAGGGTCTGCGGCTCCACCCTCGTCCACGGGGCGATGTCGCCGACGGGTTCGAAGCGGTACTCGTCGACGACATCGCCGGTATTGCGCACACGCAGTCGAACGGTCGTCGTGCCACCGGGATCCACGGTGGCCGACGCGGGTTCCAGAGAAGTCCAAAGGCTCACGTTTCGGACGCTAACGGGAAGGCGGCGTCGTGTCCGCAGGCCCCGGGGCACGATGCCGTGCCCGAAGAGGCGAGGCCGGCGGTCCGACCGCGCCGCCGGCGCCCTCGGGACTCTCGGGATCCGTCGTCACAGAGCCCTGTGGTAGTGGTTGTCAGGGTCGCTGATGAAGTGCTCGTAGGAATTAGCCGCGAAGATCGGCCACGATTCCACCGGGATGATCGGAACGCGCCGCAGCTCCACCAGGACCTGCTTGCGGTCACCCGTCGGTCCGCTCCACTCGTCGACCGGGCGTCCGATGTCGACCGGCGGCTTTCCGCTGGGCCACACCGGGTCTCGCCCTGACATGACCTCGTGGACGACATCCCGGCAGACCTGGTTGCTGGCCGCCAGCTCGTCGTGCAGCGACTTCAGCAGCGCGGTGAGTTTGTTCCCGTCCACACTGTCGCCGATCACCTCGTCATCGACAAGGCTGTTCCACAGCGTGCCCATGTCGGTCTTGAGCAGGAGCGGCATGTCCTTTTCCACTCTCGTCGGGAACGTCGAGAGGTGGACGGCGGCCGAGGCCATGGCTTGGAACATGCCGCGCACGCTGGCGAGTTGTTCGGCCGTCGCTGTCTCACTCATCTTGAAGTACCTGATGAGTCTGCTGTCCTTGATCTTGAGGATCTTCGCGGCGACCGCGGCGTTGACCGACATCTCGTCCTGGGTCTCCTCGGATCGCCAGTACCCGCCGTCGACGCCGTAGAAGTTCTCGGAGTGCTCATCGTCGGAATGCGCCAGCCTATTCATGCCAGGCAGGGCATCCAGCGGTACATCCGGATTCACCTGCGGCTGGCCCATGTTGTCGGCCTCCGTCACGATCACGGTG
This sequence comes from Streptomyces sp. NPDC059828, assembly GCF_042731955.1. Classification (NCBI taxonomy): domain Bacteria; kingdom Bacillati; phylum Actinomycetota; class Actinomycetes; order Kitasatosporales; family Streptomycetaceae; genus Streptomyces; species Streptomyces sp. NPDC059828. The sequence goes on from NZ_JBHWIW010000027.1 coordinate 70,963, forward strand.
ACATCCTCATTTCCGAGTTCGAACTCGGGCGTGGCTTCCGGATCCTGGCTCTGGTCGGCCCTGGTTTGGCGGTATATCGCTTGCGCCACCCGCGAGATCTCACTCATGACCGCGTCGAGCAGCCGCATGTCGGTGAACGGATGTGTGACGAACTCCAGATTGGCGTCGCCATCCTGGACGACGTACCAGTGCTGGCCGTAGTACTGGGTCGGGATTTGGTACGGCTCCTCGTATTCGTTGTCCTCGTCGACCTCGACTTCGCTGTTCAACTGCTGGAACTCGAAGCCGACCGCGGCTCGCTGCACGAACCCCGCGTGGTCGTCGCCGCCGTGCGCCTGGACGGCGGAGTCATGCTCGTGCCCGCCCTCCTGCGGCCCGACCGCACGCTGCACCGGAGCGGGACCCGTCATCACCCGCGTCGCGTTGGCCTCGGCGGCGCGCTCGTAGCTGTCGCTCGGGTCGCTGACGCGGAGCCCGCCGCCGTTGTCGGTGCCGGCGACCGGGCCCTGGCTCTGCTGGATCACATGGGTGAGCTCGTGCGCCAGGGTGTGCTTGTCCCGGCCGTTCCACACGACATGGCTGCCGGAGGTGTACGCGCTGGCGCCGATCTCGGCCGCCGACCGCTGGGCCACGGCATCCGTGTGCACCCGTACCGAACTGAAGTCGACGCCTCCGAACCGCGCCGACATCTCGCCGCCCAGTGCCGAGTCCAGGGGCCGGCCGGCCGAGCCCAGTACCTGGTGCACCAGAGAGCTCCGCTGGACGGCGGGCTGCCGCTGATCGTGTCCGCAGCCGGCGGAGTGCTGGTGCCGCTCCGCGGCGACCGCGCGGGACACGGCCGCATTGCCCGCCGCACGCTGGAGGGCCAGGAGCCGCTGCGCGGACGTGCTCGACGACGCCCGCCCACGGGCCTTGTCCCGGTCACCGGCCTGGCTGCCGGTCCTCTGCTCTTGTCCGCGCACGATGCTCCCTCGCTGGATGACATCCCAGCGTTACCCGCTCGCTGCGGCTGCCGACAGGGCTTTGAGGGCAACCTCAGGGGCAGACACGTGAAGTCGAAGTGCTGCCGGGTTTGACGAACTGCCCATCGGGGCAACGGCAGTGCCCCCGAACAGGTACGGACGACCGTTCCGGACAGGGCCTTTCACTGCGGACAGTGAAGGCTGTCGTGTCTCGTACCCGAGGAGAAGAGCATGCCGTCCTACCTGTCGCCCGGCGTATACGTCGAGGAGGTGGCCAGTGGCTCGCGCCCCATCGAGGGGGTGGGGACGTCGGTGGCGGCCTTCGTGGGGCTGGCCCCCAACGGTCCGCTGAACCAGCCGACCCTGGTGACCAACTGGACCCAGTACGTCGCAGCCTTCGGTGACTTCACCGACGGGTACTACCTGGCGCACAGCGTCTACGGCTTCTTCAACAACGGCGGAACGGCCGCGTATGTCGTCCGCGTCGGCGGCGCGTCCGGAGGTGCCTCCGAGGCCTCCGTGTCCGCCGCGAGCGGTTCGGCCGTGAACGGTTCGGGCACCCCGGCCGCGCTGCCCCCGGGAGAGCCGCGTCAGCTCGGTACCTTCACCGTGACCGCCCTGGCGCCCGGCTCGCTGAGCGTCGAGGTCGCCGACCCGGAGGGCGACGGCGCGGCGGACCGGTTCAGGCTGATCGTCAAGAACGGTGACGAGGTCGCCGAGACGTTCAACGTCTCCGCCAAGAAGAGCGGTCGCAACTACGTCGTCACCCAGGTCAAGGAGCGCTCCAAGCTCATCACCGTGGAGGAGGCGGCTTCCGCCGCCCAGCTCGCCCGGCCCGAGAACCAGACCGTGGCACTGCCCGCCCCGGCCCCGGCCTCGACGGGCGGCGCACCCTCGACAGAGGTGGCGCAGGCATCGCACCCCGGCCCGGCCGACTACCTCGGCGACTCCGCCGACCGCACCGGCTTCGGCGGCCTGGAGGCGGTCGACGAGATCTCGATGGTCGCGGTGCCCGACCTGATGGCCGCCTATCAGCGCGGCGCGATCGACCTGGAGGGCGTCAAGGCCGTCCAGCTCGGTCTGATCGCACATTGCGAGCTGATGGGCGACCGTGTCGCCGTCATCGACCCCCCGCCCGGCCTCAACGCCCGCCAGGTCCAGGTGTGGCGCCAGGAGACCGCGGGCTACGACTCCAAGTACGCGGCCCTCTACTACCCCTGGATCAAGTCCTTCGACCCGGCCACCGGCCAGGCGCGCATGATTCCGCCGAGCGGTCACATCGCCGGTGTCTGGGCCCGCAACGACTCCGAGCGCGGAGTGCACAAGGCGCCCGCCAACGAGGTCGTACGCGGCGCCGTGGACCTGGAGATGCAGATCACCCGCGGTGAGCAGGACCTCCTCAACCCCGTGGGCGTCAACTGCATCCGCGCCTTCCCCGGCCGCGGCATCCGCGTCTGGGGCGCCCGCACCCTCTCCTCCGACCCGGCCTGGCGCTACCTGAACGTGCGCCGGTACTTCAACTACCTGGAGGAGTCGATCCTGATCGGCACCCAGTGGGTGGTGTTCGAGCCGAACGACCACGCGCTCTGGGCGCGGATCCGCCGCAACATCTCGGCGTTCCTGGTCAACGAGTGGCGCAGTGGCGCCCTCTTCGGTGCCCGGCCCGAAGAGGCCTACTACGTCAAGTGTGACGAGGAGACCAACCCGCCGGAGTCCGTCGACCTGGGCCGGGTGATCTGCGAGATCGGCATCGCACCGGTCAAGCCGGCCGAGTTCGTGGTGTTCCGCCTGGCCCAGTTCACCAGCGGAGGCGGGGAGCTGGAGGAGTAGACCGCCCTCGCCGCCCCGCACTCCCGTGTCCGGACAGAATTCGCAGAAAGACAGAGATAGATGAGTCTCCAGCCGGGTGACGCCCTCACCTCACATAATTTCGGCCTCCAGATCGACGGTGTGATGGTCGAGTACCTCGCGGAGGTCAGCGGCCTCAGCATCGAACAGGACGTCATCGAGTACCAGCAGGTCTCCGCGCAGGGCAAGCCGGTGACGAAGAAGATGCCCGGTGTGAAGAAGGCGGGCACCTGCACCGTCGTCCGCGGTATGACGCAGTCCGCGGCCTTCAACCAGTGGATCAACGAGTCCGTCAACGGCGCGATGGCCACGGCGCGGAAGAACGCCACCATCATGGTGATGGACTACCAGAACAACCCGGTCAAGCGGTACAACATGCGCAACGCCTGGTGCAGCAAGATCGACACCAGCACCGTGAAGGCCGGCGAGGCGTCCGCGCTCACCGAGACCGTGACCATCACCTTCGAAGAACTGGTCATCGAATAATGCGGCGCACGGCTCCCGGCGCCGGCAAGGCTGCGCTCACGGACAGTCCCCAGCCGGGGGCCGGTGCGGAACCGGAGCAGCCGCCGCCCGCCGCTGCCGCCCCGGCCCCCGCCGCACAGGCCCGACAGCTGCGCACGGAATTCGCGTTCGAGCTGCCGCGCGGATACGTCGACGAGTCCGGCACCGTCCACCGCGACGGGGTCATGCGGCTCGCGACCGCCCGGGACGAACTGGTGCCGCTGCGGGACATGCGGGTCCAGGAGAACCCGGCGTATCTGTCGGTGGTGCTGCTCGGCCGGGTGATCACGCGGCTCGGCACGCTGCCGCTGGTGCACGACGGGGTCGTGGAGAACATGTTCGCCTCCGACCTGGCGTTCCTGCAGGACTTCTACCGGCAGATCAACGCCGAGGGACACACCCGGGCGGGGGTCACCTGCCCGCACTGCGAGCAGCCGTTCGAGGTCGAACTCGGCGGGAGCCGCCTGGGGGAATCGTGACGTACGCGACCGACCGACTGCACGAGGAGATCGCGTACGTCGCCTACCACTTCCACTGGAACCTGGAGGAGATCCTGGACCTCGAACACCACGACCGCCGCCGCTACGCCGAGCAGATCGCGGGGCTCGTCGCGCGTGCCTCGGCGCGGGGGTGAGGGCATGGGATTCCTCAGCCGGTTCCGCAGGGACCGGGCGCAGCACACCCACACGGGCCCGACGGGCGGCACGGACTCGCCCGTGGCGCCCGTGGACTCCTCCGCACCTCTCGGTGCACCGTCACCTGGTGTGACCCGGTCGGCCGGGTGGTCCGGGCTGCCCCCGATCCAGCGGGTGACCGACGGCGTCAAGGCCCCGGTCTGCGACGGCGGTTTCGGCAGCAGGCTGACCACATGGCGCAGCCCCGCCTTCGCCGCGCCGCTGTCCCATGCGGTCCTAGACGAGGCGCCGAGTGGGCTGGTGCACGGCGTGCTGACCGCGTCGGCGCCCGCGACCGCCGGTCTTGAACTGCCAGCGCTCGCGCTGCCTGTCGCCCCTGACGGGGGCGCGGGCAACGCGATCGACGCTCCGGCGGTGCAGCGTGCCGTCCTGCCGACGGCCGAGCCGGTACGACCTCTGGGTGTCGCGGTGACCCCTGTGCCGGCCCCCGCCTCGCGGCCCGCCGCGCTGACCCGGGCGCGGAGCGTGCAGCGGAGGGAGCTTCCGGCTGTCCGGACGGCGGTTTCGGCTCCTGCGGGTGCCGCCGCCGGTCCGGTGCCGGTGCCTGACGGCGGTGCTGTCGCGGGTGTGTCTGCGGCTGTGCAGCGGTCTGTTGAGGGGGTGGCGGACGGTTCGGGCGGGGCCGGCGAAGGGGCGCCTTCCGCGCTGCCGGGTGCACCGGTCTCCGGTGCGGCCTCTGGTGCGGGTGCGGGTGCGTCCGGGTCGGTGTCGGGTGGGTCGGTTCAGCGGAGGCCGTTGCCCGGTGCGCCGGTGTCCGCGGAACCTTCCGGCGCCGCAGCCTCCGACGCCGCGCCCGCGCCTGGGCCTGCTGTGCCCGGCGACGGACGGCCGTCCGTGCAGCGGACCGCGTCTGCCGGTGACGGTGGGGCTGTGCCGGATGGTGTGCTGCCGCTGACGTCGGCCACCGCGCCGGTGAGGCCGTCGTCCTCTGGTGCGGCCTCTGGTGCGGGTGCGGGTGCGTCCAGCGCAGTGTCGGGTGGGTCGGTTCAGCGGAGGCCGTTGCTCGGTGCGCCGGTGTCCACGAGGCCCCCCGAGGCGACGCCCCTGCCTGGTCCTGCGGTGTCCGGCGACGGACAGCCCTCCCTTCAGCGGAGGGAGCTTCCAGCTGCCCGGACGGAGGTTCCGGCTCCTGCGGGTGCCGCCGCCGGTCCGGTGCCGATGCCGGACGGCGTTGCTGTCGCGGGTGTGTCTGCGGCTGTGCAGCGATCCGTCGCGGGCGCGCCGGACGGTTCGGGCGGGGCCGGCGAAGGGGCGCCTTCCGCGCTGCCGGGTGCACCGGTTTCCGGTGCGGCTCCGGCCGGGTCGGCGTCAAGCAGGTCCGTGTCCGGGCCTGCTGGGGCCGATGGGGGACGGCCGTCCGTGCAGCGGACCGCGTCTGCCGGTGACGGTGGGGCTGTGCCGGGTGGTGTGCTGCCGCGGGCGTCGGCCACCGCGCCGGTGAGGCCGTCGGTTTCCGGTGCGGGTGCGGGTGCGGGTGCGTCCGGGGCGGTGTCGGGTGCGGTGTCGGGTGGGTCGGTGCAGCGGAGGCCGTTGCTGGGTGCGCCGATGTCCGCGGCGCCTTCCGATGCGACGCCCCTCATCGGGCGGGCAGTGCCGGGCAGTGCCGGGCGGCCCGCGTCGCGGCAGGCCGCCTCCGGCTCTGATCAGGGAGCCGCGAAGAGCGGTGCCGCACCGCGAACACCAGCTCCCGCAGCGCCCGCAGCGGCAGTTCAGCGCTCATTCGACCCGTTGCCTCCTCCGTCCGCCGTCCACCCGGCAGCCTCGGGTCCGTCGGTGCCCGACCCGATCCCCGTGACTCGCATGGCCACGCCGCCGTCCGTCGACACCGCACCGGCCTCCGCCAGGGCGGCGGGCGTCCGCGACACCGGCGACCCGAACGGACCGGGTACGACGCCCCCCGTCGTGCAGCGCCGTGCCGCACCCGCACCCGCGCCCGGGATCACGCGGCAGCAGGCTCCAGCGCCGCGCCACGGCCGGGCGCTGACCCCTGCCCGTGCACTCACCCTTCCGCCGGAGCCCACTGCCGCACACCGCCCGGAGGCTCCGGTCGCCGCCGTACCGCTGCGGCGGCTGCCCTCCACGCAGTCCGTGCAGCGGCACCCGGCAGCGTCGTCCGGCCGTGCGCAGCGAAGGCCGGGCACCCCGTCCTCACCGGCCCCTGACAACGCGGGCGAGGGCGGCGGTGCCGGTCCTGCGCCGACGGCGCAGCGTGCCGTGGCACCCAGGCCTCCGGCAGGACGGCCGGAGGCACCGGGTGGCACGACGCCCGAGGCGCCGCAGCCCCGGACCGCGCGTCCCGGGGCTGTATCCGTCCCGTCCCGGGTGGCCGCCGTGCCCGTGGTGCAGCCCCGGCACTTGGGCGGGCCACGCGGTGGTGCGCTTCCGGGGAATGCCGGGACAACGGCTCCGCACCACGGCTCTTTGAGCGGGAACCCCTCGGCGCCGGTGGCACAGCGCCATGCAAAGCCCGGAACTGCGCGGACACTTCAGGCTCCGACAGCCCGGTCCACGGCCCTGCCCACACCCTCGGCTGCGGGCGGCCCGTCCGCCGCGGCGACCCCCGCTGTCCAGCGCTCCGCGGACCGCGGATCCGCGCACGGCGCGGCTGCGACCGGTGGGGGCGTGCCCCTCGGCGGCGCCCTGGCGGCGGACGGTAACGCGATGAACAGCGGCCGGGCCCCGCTCAGTCCGGGCCATCCCGTGCAGCGCCTGTCCGCCCCGGCGACCGGCCCGGTCACCCCGACTACGGCCCCGGCCGCTCCGGCGACCGGCCCGGTCATCCCGTCGCCCGGCGGCGACTCCGTGCTCCCGTCCGCACCTGGCGCCCACGTGCCACGGCCCGGCAGCATGCCGGGGCCCCGGCGCGGTCTCGGTGCTCCGGACGTTCAGCGGTCCGTCGCCACGCGGGTCCCGGTCGCGCCTGCCCCCGTGCCATCGACCCTCCCCGAGGGTGCGCCGACAGCCGACGGCCAAGCCCCCGGCCCGCTGCCGTCATCACCACCTCCCGCTGCCGGCGCACTCATGCCGCCGCCCGCGGCGGCGGGGAGCGGCACTCCCGCCGCCGTCCAGCGCCTCCCGCTGCCGGCCCCGGCCTCCGCGCCGGACGGCCCCGCTGCGCACCCGGCGGGTCCCGCCATCACCGGCCCGGGTGACGCGCCGCTCACGATGCGCCGCGCCGTCACCCCGCCCGTACAGCGAGCACCGGACCCCGGCCGGCACACGCCGCCGCCGTCCCCGCCCGCGGTGCAGCGGGCCGCGACGGCACCGCGCGTGCCGCCTCCGGCCTCCGCCACGGCGCAGCGCCGTGCGGCCGGGACACCACCGCGCCCCACCAACGGCGCGGACGACGGCGCCCCGCCTCCGCACAAGCCCGCCGACTTCGACCCACGTGCGCTGACCGGCGCCCAGATCGACGAGCTGACCCACCGGCTCATCGGGCCGTTGACGCGCCTGCTGCGCACCGAACTCCGGCTCGACCGCGAGCGGATCGGAAGGCTCCGCGACCCGCGCCACTGACCCCGCAGACCGACACTCCGACCGACCCGGCACCACCCCAGAAAGGCCCACCCGATGCCCAGCGAACGCGACCCGGGCTCCAGCATCTTCTTCACCCTGACCATCGACGGCGAGAGCCTCGGCCGCTTCAACGGGTGCGAGGGGCTCTCCTCGACGGTGGAGATCGAGCAGCACCAGGAGGGCGGCAACAACGGGTTCGTATGGCAGCTCCCGTCCCGGGTGACCTTCTCCAACATCCGGCTGACCCGGCCGCTGACCTCGGAGACCGCCAAGGTCGCGGCGTGGATCTCCTCCGTGACCACGGGCGTCACCCGGCCCACCGCCCAGATCGCCGCCCTGCGCGCCGACGGCTCCGAGGTGGCCCGCTGGGGCCTCATCGACGTGCTGCCGGTCAGCTGGCAGGGCCCGTCCCTCGACCCGGCCAGCCCCCAAGTGGCCACGGAGGTCCTGGAGATCGCCCACCACGGGTTCACGGACTGAGTCGACGCGCACGGGACGGACTGAGGGGAACGGGTAGTACACATGCCAAGCAAGGGCGCCAAGGGCGGCGCGGGCCGGAGTCTGGTCCGCGCCACGCTCGCCATCCATGAACCGCCGATCGGGCACAGCACCACACCCGGCGGGTTGATCAAGAACTTCGCTTTCGACTTCAACCCGGCGCAGCTCGCGCTGAGCCGCCGCGCGCGGTGGAAGACCACCCCCACGGCGGCGGTACGCGCCGGCGCGCTGCCCGAGTTCATGGGGCCCGAGCCCCGGGAGATGACCCTGGAGGTGTTCCTCGACTCCTCCGACGAGCCGAGCGGCAACTCCGTGCTGAAGAAGGTGGAGGCGCTCTTCTCCTGCTGCGAGGTCACCTCGAAGAGCATCGCCGCCAAGCAGCCGTCCACACCGTGGGTGGTGTTCCAGTGGGGTGCCTTCTCCACCGCCCGCTTCACGGCGTACGTGTCCTCGGTGGACGCCACCTACACCCTGTTCGGCACCACCGGTGTGCCGATCCGGGCCACCTGCCAGGTGCATCTGCACGAGATCCCCAGCCGTACCAAGGGACAGAACCCCACCTCCGGCGCGCTCACGGCACGCCGCGTCCACCGGGTCGTCGCCGGTGACTCGTTGGAGTCGCTGGCCTGGCGGGAGTACGGCGACGCGGCCGGCTGGCGGGCGATCGCCGAGGCCAACGGCATCGACGACCCCTCGCGGCTGCGGACCGGAGTGGAACTGGTGCTTCCCGCGGCGGAAGAAGTGGGGGCCGTCTGATGGTGCAGGCGTCCTTCTCCAACGTCATCCACGTCACCGTCGACGGCGCCAAACTCCCCGACGAGTACGCGAACGCCCTCGTCGGCGCCTGGGTCGACCTCGGCGCCGGCGTGCCAGGGGCGTTCCGGATCACCTTCCGGGACCCGCACGGACTGCTGCTCGGCAAGCTGGGTGTGGACTTCGGCAGCAAGGTGGTCCTGGCCCCCGTGTCGTCCGGCCAGGGCGCCGGGACGCCGCTGCTGACGGGCGAGGTCACCGCTATGGAGACCGACTACGACGGCACCGGCACGTTCACCGTCGTACGCGGCTACGACCAGGGCCACCGCCTGATGCGGCAGCGCAGGGTCGCCGCGTACCGCAACCAGACCGCGGCCGACATCGCCCGCAAGCTGGCGGGGACGAGCGGTATCCCGGTCGGCAGGGTCCAGTCCACGAAGACGGTCTACGAGTTCATCAGCCAGGCCAACGTCACGGACTGGGACTTCCTCGCCAGGCTCGCCGACGAGAACGAGATGGTGATGTCCCTGGACGGCAAGGGCAAGTTCCAGTTCGCCGCCCCGGACCCCGCCTCCGGCGCGCCCCCGACCAGCTTGGAAGGCGAGAAGAGCCCGTTCGTCCTGCACGCCGGTCAGGACGTGCTGCGCTGCCGTGCCGCGGTCACCGCGGCCGACCAGGTCGGCACGGTCGAGTCCAGGGGCTGGGACGTCACCACGAAGAAGAAGCTCACGGCCACGGCGCGCGGGGCTGCCAACCCCGGTATCTCCATCGGCACGTCGCCCGGAAAGGCCGGGGCCCGTTTCGGGACCGCCAAACTGGTCGGCACCGACACCCCCTACGACCGCCAGTCCGAGGTGGGCTCCGCGGCCCGCTCCCTCGCCGACGACATCACCTCCTCCTTCGCGGAGCTGGAGGTCACCGTGCGCGGAAATCCCCGGCTGCGCCCAGGGGTGCCGGTGACACTCAGGGACGTGGGAGCCCCGTTCGAGGGCAAGTACACGGCCACCTCCGTGCGGCATGTCTTCGGCAACGGAGGCGAGTACACCACCTGGGTGACGGTCAGCGGCCGCCAGTGGCGCTCCCTGTACGGCCTCACCTCCGGTGGCGGCGGGTCCGCCCCGCCGAGGCTGCCGAGCGTGGCCAACGCGCTGGTCACCGATGTGCAGGACCCGCTGAAGCAGGGCAGGGTGAAGCTCCAGTTCCCCTGGCTCGACGACGCGTACGTCAGCGACTGGACCCGCACCGTCCAGCTCGGCGGCAAGGGCGGCGGGGGAGTGTTCCCGATGGATGTCGGGGACGAGGTGCTGGTGGCCTTCGACCGGGGGGCGCTGGACCACCCGTTCGTCATCGGGGGCCTCTACAACGGCCGGGACACGCCGACCGCCGTCAAGGACGTGCCGCTGCACGACGGGCTGCGCAAGCAGGCGGTCCGGCACACCCTGTCCGACCGGCAGGGCAACCGGGTGGACCTGCTCAGCCAGCAGACCGGCGCCCGCAGGCAGGGCGTGCGGATCGCCACCGGCGACGACCGGCTCACCGTCCGGCTCGACCGCACCAAGACCGAGATCACCGTGGACAGCAAGGGCTCCGTCACCATCAAGGGCGGCCGTGAGGTCTCGGTGGAGGCCGGTACGGACCTCACCCTGAGCGCGCGCCGGTCCCTGACCATCAAGAGCGGCGGGCCCCTTCGTATCGAGGGCCGTGGCCTCGTCAACCTCAAGTCGCTCACCGGCGCGGTCAATCTGAACGCGTTGGGCGCCATCGACCTCAAGGCCACGGGCAGTGCGACGATCGGCGCCGCGAGCGTCCAGATCAACGCCATCGCCAACGCGGGCGTCCGCGCTGTCAGCATCCCGCTCATGGGCCTGGTGACCGCCAACGGAAAGCCGGTGATCTGATGTCCGAGCAGTTCGTCGGCTCCGGCTGGGCCTTCCCGATGAGGATCGGACCCACCGGCGCCATCGCCCTGGTCAGCGGGGAGCGGGAGATCGAGGAGGCGATCCGGCTCGTGCTGGCCACCGCGCCGGGGGAGCGGCCCATGCGCCCCGAATACGGCTGCGCCATCCACGACTTGGTGTTCGCCCCGGTCAACGAGGCCACTGCGGGACGTATCCAGCACGAGGTGTACGCGAGCCTCGACCGCTGGGAACCCCGGATCGAGGTCAACGACGTCGAGGTGACCGCGGGCGCCGAACAGGGCGTGCTGTACATCGACGTGCGCTACTCGATCCGCGGCACCAACAACCCGCGCAGCCTCGTCTTCCCCTTCTACGTCATTCCCGAACACGACGAGCCCGGACCGGGCGACTCTGGCGATCTCCAGGAAAGCGACCGCTGATGGCCCTGCCCTCCCCGAACCTCGACGACCGTCGCTTCCAGCAGTTCGTCGACGACGCCAAGCGCTACATCCAGCAGCGCGCCCCCGAGTGGACCGACCACAACGTGTCGGACCCCGGCGTCACGCTCGTGGAAGCGGTCGCCCACATGGCCGACCAGATCGTGTACCGGCTCAACCGCGTGCCCGAGAAGAACCACCTGGCCTTCCTGGACCTCGTCGGGATCACGCTGTTCCCGCCCGTGGCCGCCCGCACCGGCGTCACCTTCTGGCTCTCCGCCCCGCAGGAGGAGCCCATCGTCCTGCCGACCGGTACCGAGGTCGCCACGCCCCGCACCGAGAGCGAGGACGCCGTCGTCTTCGCGACCGAGCGCGGACTCACCGTCCCGCCCTGCGAGTTGACGCACGTGGTCGTGCAGCACAGCGGCGCCGCCGTCACCGACCGCACCGACGACCTCGCCGAGGGCAAGGACGTGTCCTGCTTCGCCGACGCCCCGCGCTCCGGTGACTGCATGCTGCTCGGTCTGAGCGCCGCCGTACCGCACTGCGCGGTGGCACTGGAACTCGACAGCCGGGTCGACGGCGTGGGCGTCGATCCGCGTCAACCGCCCCTGGTGTGGGAGGCGTGGACCGAGGACGGCTGGGCGCAGTGCGAGGTGGACCGGGACGGCACCGGCGGCCTCAACCGGCCGGGCGAGATCGTGCTGCACATCCCCGGCGGTCACGCCGTGTCCCGCACCGGCGGCCGCCAGGCCGGCTGGCTGCGCTGCCGGGTCACCGAACCGCTGCCCGGCCAGCCCTTCTACAGTCTCTCCCCGACCATCCGGTCCGCCGTGGCGTTCACCGTCGGCGGCACCACGGTCGCCGTACACGCCGACACGGTGTACGACGAGGCCCTCGGCGAATCCACCGGGCTGCCGGGCCAGCGGCTGCGGCTGGCCAACGCGCCCGTGGTCGGCGACGATCCACCGCTGCTCCTCCAGACGGCCGGGCACGACGGCTGGACCGACTGGACGGTCGTCCCGCACTTCGCCGCCTCGGGACCGCTGGACCGGCACATCACCCTGGACGCCGCGACCGGCGAGATCGCCTTCGGCCCCGCCGTACGGGAATCCGACGGCACCCTGCGGCAGTACGGGGCCACCCCGCCCAAGGGTGCGGTGATCCGGGCCCGTCGCTACCGCACCGGCGGGGGCAGGGCAGGAAACGTGGCGCGCGGCGCCGTCCGGGTGCTGCGCAGCTCCATCCCGTATGTGGCGGAGGTCGTCAACCGGGAGGCAGCCCGTGGCGGGGTCGACGGTGAGACCGTCGAGGAGGCCAAGGTCCGCGCGCCCATCTCCCTCCGCGCCCAGGAGCGGGCCGTCACCTTGCGGGACTACGAGGAACTGGCCCGCCGAGCCGCCCCCGAGACGGCCCGGATCACCTGCATCGAAGGCGACGAGGGCGAGCACGGGGCGTACGCCGTCCGGGTGCTGGTCGTGCCCCAGGCAGTGCCGGACCCGGGTGGCCGACTGCGGTTCGAGCAACTCGTGCCCGGAAAGGCGTTGCTGGACCGGATCACCCGTCATCTGGACGAACGGCGGCTGATCGGGACCCGGTTGGCGGTCGGACCGCCCTTCTACCAGGGCGTCACCGTCGTCGCCACCGTCCACGCCTTCCGCGGTGTCGACACCGACCGCGTGCGCCGCGAGGTCCATGACGCGCTGTACCGGCACATCGATCCGCTCACCGGTGGTGCCGACGGCAAGGGCTGGCCGTTCGGACGTCCGGTCCAGTCCGGTGAGGTCTTCGCCGTGCTCCAGCGAGTGCCCGGTGTCGAACTCGTGGACGAGGTACAGCTCCACCCGGCCGACCCGCTGACCGGGAAGCGGGGTGACGCGACGGACCGTATCGACCTCGAGGCCCCGTCCCTGGTGTTCTCCTTCGACCACCGGGTCCGCGTGATCGGCGACGCCTCATGAGGGGATCCGTCGACGGACTGGGGTCATCAGCCCCGATCGGAGCGACGCTCCCGGCCGTCTTCGCCGACGACGACCTGGCGCAGCGCTTCGTCGCGGGCCTGGACGAGGTCATCGCGCCGATCCTCAACGTCCTGGACTGTCTGGACACCTACTTCACCCCGGCGCTCGCCCCGGCCGACTTCACCCAGTGGCTCGGCGGCTGGGTCGGCGCGGAGACCGACGGCACCGAGCCGGAGGACCGGCTGCGCACCGCCGTCGCCGCCGCCGCGCGCCTGCACCGCGTACGGGGCACCCGCCGCGGCCTGGCCGAAGCGGTCCGCCTGGCCTTCGGTGTGGAACCGGAGATCAGCGAGAGCGGTGCCGCCGAATGGAACGCCCGCCCCCTCGGCCCGGTCCCCGGCGAACGCCGTCCCCGGCTGCATGTCGTGCTCCGGCTGCCCGACCCGACCCCGGCGGACGCACACCGGCTCGACAGCCTCGTGGCGGCTGCCCGCCCCGCCCACATGCCCTACACGGTCCAGGTGACCGCCGCCGATTCCGAGAGGACTTCCGAGAGATGACCCGTCAGACCCCCGGCACCGCTACCGGGAGTGCAGGCGCCACCCACTGCGCCGAGTGCGGAACCCGGGCGGAACCAGGCCAGTCCTTCTGCGACTCGTGCGGGGAGGTGCTCCGCTGGGCGGACAGCGGGGAGCAGGAAGGGAGCGGCTCCGTACGCCCCGGTACGGCTACCGGACCGGCGCCGGAAGCGGGTCCGGGCGACCCGGAGAGTCCGGGTGGCACCGGTCGGTCCGTCGCCGCCACGGGAGAGGACAGCACCCCCACCACCCCGGGGCCGGCCGCGGCTTCCGAGCCCGGCCCCGCCCCGGTTTCCGAGCCCGGCCCCGCCCCGGCCTCGAGTCCCGCGTCCGACCCCGGTCCCGCCGCCCCTGACAGCGCTCCCGGCCCTGAAGCCGATCCCGACGACACCGTCGCGCGGGCCAGGTCCCTGGTCGTGCCCGTCGGGGATCCCGAACCCCGCGCGGCGGCACGGCCGTCCGTGGCCCCCGTGCTCCCCGGCCGCCCGGACGCGGACCGCCCGCAGGTCCGCGCCCCGGGTCAGCAGCCCGTCGCCGAAGGCGGTGTGCCCTGCTCCGTGTGTGCCACCCCCAACCGGCCGGACCGCCACTTCTGTGTCCGGTGCGCCACACCGACGTCCGCAGCCGCCGGGGCTCCCGACCCCCGGCGCCGCCCATGGTGGCGACGCCTGCTGGACTTCCGTAACCGGGAGGCACCGTGGGCCGGTGACCGCCCACGCCTGCGCAGGAGCTTCGAGCGTGTTCTGAAGGTGGTCGTCGGCCTGCTGGTGCTGTCCGCACTGGTCGCCGCCGGCCTCCATACCGGTGAGGCCGTCGACGCGGTCCGCGATCACTTCGCCAAGCGCGCCCCGGTCTCACCGGACACCGTCGCCGCCTCGAAGTCGTACGCGGGTCAGGCTCCGGAACTCGTCGTCGACAAGCTCAACAACACGTGGTGGGGCCCGGGGATCAACGGCTCCGGCGAAGGAGAATGGTTCGAGGCCCGCTTCGACAGGCCCACCCGGCTACTGGACCTGGTCATCACACCCGGTGTCTCCATACGCCCGGACCAGCTCTCGCAGTCGGCGCTGCCCCACCGCCTCGACGCGGTGATCACCGATGCCAAGGGCAAGAAGGTCACGCGCTCGCTCACCCTCGACCAGGGCGCAGGACCACAGCGCATCCCCTTCAGGGTCGGTGAGGTCACCGCCGTCCGGTTCATCGTGCGCTCGGCCTACGGTGCCTCGGCCAACAAGCAGGTCGCCCTCGCCGAGATCGAGTTCTTCGGCGCGTCGAACAGCGGGAGGGGCACCGGCTGACCGCTTGCGCTCCCCGGCACGTGGGCCCCGGAAAAGTCGGCGAGGCACCGACTGCCCCGAGGCCCACGTGCTCTGTGCTCCGAGCCCCCGGAGCCGCGCCGCGGTCAGAGCCGCACCGGCAGCGCGATCAGTCCCCTGGCGCGGATCGAGGGACGCCAGCGCAGCTCGTCGCGAGGCACGTCCAACTTCAGTGCGGGGAAGCGGTGAAGCAGTGTGTTCACGGCGATCTGCGTCTCCAGCCGGGCCAGCGGGGCGCCCACGCAGTAGTGGATGCCGTGCCCGAGCGCGAGGTGGCCGGGGTCGCGTCGGTTCAGGTCGAGGCTGCCGGGGTCGGGGAACCGCACCGGGTCGCGGTTCGCTGACGCCAGCGACAGCATGACCGTCTCCCCGGCCGGGATCGTCACCCCGTCGAGCTCGATGTCCCGCACGGGAAAGCGGCGGATGGCGAGGGCAGCCGGTCCGTCGTACCGGGCGAACTCCTCCACGGCGTCCTCGATCCTTGAGGGATCATCCCGTAGCGCCGCCAGCTGATCCGGGTGGTCCAGCAGCGCCAGTACGGCGGTGCCGACGAGCTGCACCGTGTTCTCGTAGCCCGCGACGAGGATGAGGAACGCGAGCGAGGTCAGCTCGTCCTCGGTGAGTGCGTCCCCGTCGTCGCGCACGTCGACCAGGTCGCTCAGCAGGTCGTCACCCGGATCGCGGCGCTTGTCGGCGATCAGCCGGGGGAAGTACGCGATCATGGCGGCCACGGCCCGCTTCGCCGCGCCGGGGTCTTCCGGATCCGGGGCGACCAGGGCGTCGGTCCAGGCCCGGAAGTCCGGGCGGGAGTCGTGCGGCACACCCAGCAGGTCACAGATGACGGTGATGGGCAGCGGAGCGGCGTACTCCGACACGAGGTCGGCGCGCATCCGGCCGGCCATGGCGTCGCAGAGCTGGTCGGCCAGGGCCTCGATCCCCGGGCGCATTCCCTCCACACGACCAGGTGTGAAGGCCTTGCTGACCAGACGCCTGATCCGGGTGTGGTCCGGCGGGTCCATGTTCAGCAGGTTGGCATCGAGGGCCGGAGGCAGGGAGAAGCCCCGGTAGTTGCCGGGAGTCCGGTGCGCCTTGTCCAGGGACAGCCGCGGGTCGGCCAGCAACCGCCGCACGTCCCCGTAACGGCTGACGACCCATATGGGCAAGCCGTCGGGCCCGGTGATCCGGTGTGCCGGACCGGCTTCCCGGAGCCGGGTGTACGCCGCGTGGGGGTCGGCGACGAGTGCGGGCAGATCAGGGGAGACGGTATCCATGATCGACAGCCTAGACACGGACAAACGAGCGACGCACGGCACCAGTTGATCACGGCGAGACGCCTTTGATGCAATGGCGTGTATCCGTTCGAGAATGCGAGTGACTGGCGATGGCGAGCAACAGACCGACGAACTGGCCCCGTTCCGTGCTGCCCCGGACGCGGGCCATGTGGGTGCTGGCACTGAGCACACTGACCCGGAGCACCGGCAGTGGAACCGTTGTCGCCGTCATCGTCCTCTACCTCACCCGCTCCGTCGGCATCGACGCCACCCGGGTGGGCCTCGGCCTGACCGTCGCCGCCGTCGTGGGGATGGCCGCGAGCATCCCGGTCGGCCATGCCGCGGACGTCATAGGCGCGCGGAACACGGCGATCGGCGCGGTGGTGTTCCACGGCTCGGCCATCTGCTGCTACGCCTTCGTCGACGGCTTCGCCGGGCTCCTGACAGCGGCGGCCCTGGTGGCCGTCGCGGACGCGGCGTCCAGTGCCTCGCGAGGAGCACTCGTCGCGCTCGCCGTGCCCCAGAAGGACCGGGTGCGCACGCGCGCCTATCTGCGCTCGGTCACCAACATCGGGTTCTCCCTCGGCGCGCTCCTCGGCGGACTTGCCCTGGGGCACCACACCGAAGTGGGCTACACGTTCACGCTCCTGGGCTCCGGCGCCCTGTTCATCGTCTCGGGTCTGGCCCTCCTCGCCCTGGACCGCACGCCGCCCGTCCCCCGCCCCGAGGACGCCTCACCCTGGCAGGTGCTGAAGGACCGTCCGTTCGTCGCCGTCGGTGCCATCAACGCCGTGCTGATGATGAACGCGGGAATCCTCGAAGTCGCCCTCCCCCTCTGGATCGCCGAGCACACCCGGGCTCCGATGTCCCTCTTCGCGCCCCTGCTGCTGGTGAACACCGTGATGGTCGTCATCCTCCAGGTCCCCGTCAGCAGGGGAGCCGAGGACATCCGCGGCGGGGCACGGGCGATGGCCAGGGCCGGAGTGCTGCTGGCCGTCTGCTGCGCCGTCATCGCCCTGGCTGCCGGTCGCACGGCGTGGGTGGCGGGGGTCATCCTCGTGGCCGGGGTCGCCGTGCACACCGTGGGGGAGCTGCTCTACAGCGCCGGTTCGTGGGCGCTGGCGTACGAACTGGCCCCGGACCACGCACAGGGCCAGTACCAGGGCATGTTCGGCCTCACCACCCAGCTCGGTCTCGCGATCACCCCCGCGGTCACCGCGCTGCTCATCGTCCGCCACGGCTGGGTCGGCTGGCTGGTGATGGGCGCGCTGCTGGCCACGGCCGGTCTCGCGGCACCCGCGGTGGCCCGCTGGGCCGAACGCTCCCGAGGGCGCACGATCGCTCCCCCGGTGGAGACGGGTGTGTGACGGTGGGCCACCAAGCGGCACCGTCAGCCCGGGAAGACGGGTCGCCACCCGGGCCACACCCCGGTGGCGCGGCGCGCACCCGCGCCTGAACTCCACCGGACGGGCGGCCGGTGGCCCGAGCGGCTCGGACCGGCCCGGCGCAGCAGGCACTCCGGCGACCGGCGACGCGTGCTGCTGGAGTCGATCGGGCGGACGCGCTCCGCCGAGGGCGCCTGCGGGCCGCATGCCCCGCCTCCGTAGAGTGTGGAGCCATGCCGGCCGAATCCCCCCTGATACAGAGCATGCGTACGGCCGTCGCGGCCGCACCCGAAGATGTGCCGCTGCGATTGCACCTGGCCGAACTGCTGCTGGACGCGGGGCACCTGGAGGCCGCGGTGGTGGAGGTCGCCGTGACGCTCCAGCACGTGCCCGGTGATGCCCGGGCCCGTGAGTTGATGACACGGGCCATCGCTGCTCCGGCGCCCGTGACCGGCGCCCCCACGGCTCCTGGACCGTCCCCGACCGGTACCCCCGGATCCGGTGCCGGTTTCGACTGGAGGGCAGCCGAGGACCAGGTCGGCGACGTCGTGCCACCCCGGTTCGTGGCGGCGCCGCTCACCGTGGACGGCGAGGGCGATCCGGGGGATGCCGCCGCCTGGGATGTGGAGCGGCCCGGGACCCTCCGTCTCGCCGATGTGGGAGGCATGCAGGAGGTCAAGGAGCGGCTGGAGGCCGCCTTCCTGGCTCCGCTGCGCAATCCGGAGCTGCGCCGGCTCTACGGCAAGAGCCTGCGCGGCGGCCTGCTCCTGTACGGACCGCCCGGCTGCGGCAAGACCTTCATCGCACGGGCGGTGGCCGGTGAACTGGGAGCGGGATTCCTGTCCGTCTCGGTGAACGACGTGCTCGACATGTGGATCGGCAACTCCGAGCGCAACATGCACGAGATCTTCCGGACCGCCCGCCGCCAGGCACCGTGTGTGGTGTTCCTGGACGAGCTGGACGCGCTCGGCGGCAAGCGCAGCCGCACCCAGAGCAACGGTATGCGCACCACCGTCAACCAGTTGCTGACCGAGCTGGACGGCATCGACGGGGCCGCGAACGAAGGTGTGTTCGTGCTCGCGGCCACCAACGTGCCGTGGGACGTGGACATCGCCCTGCGTCGCCCCGGCCGACTGGACCGCACCCTGCTGGTGCTGCCGCCCGACGGCCCGGCCCGTGAGGCGGTCCTCCGCTACCACCTGCGCGACAAGCCCGTCGAGAACATCGACCTGGGCAGACTCGTCAAGGTCACCGACGGCCTGTCCGGCGCCGATCTTGCCCATGTGTGCGAGGCGGCGGCGGAGTACGCGCTGCTGGATTCGGCCCGCACCGGCACCGTACGCCTGATCGGGATGAACGACCTGTCGGCCGCGGTGAGGCAGGTCGTGCCCTCCACCGAACCCTGGTTCGCCGCCGCCCGCAATGTGGCGATGTACGCGAACGAGGGCGGGATGTACGACGACCTGGTTGCCTACCTGAAGAAGAAGCGGAAACTGTGACCACGCCCCACCCCACCGTCGAGCGGGCCCAGGCCCTGATCGACTTCGATCGCCACGACCAGGCCCGGGACCTGCTCGCGCGGCATCTCGCCGAAGAGCCCGGCGACGTGCGCGCCTGGGTCAAGATCGGCTACTGCCATCTGAACACTCAGGAGGCGCAGCAGGCACGGGACGCGGCCGCCGAGGCCCTCGCACTCGACCCCGAGGACTACGGCGCGCTCATCCTGCGTGCCGAGGCACTGACCAGAGGGCCTGGCAGCTCGTGGCGCGACGTCGAGCCCCTCCTGCGTGAAGCGGTCCGGATCAACCCCCACCACTGGTACGGGTATGCGATGCTCGCCGACGCCGTATGGCGTATGGCGATGGTCCGTTACACTCAGGCCAGCGGCACCAGAGCGGTCGGGCACGACGAGTTCGAGCTCGTCACCCGCGAAGCGGCCGGTATCGCCGCGGAAGCGCTGCGGCTCGGCCCCGATGAGGTCTACGCCCACGAAGTCGCCAAGCTCATCGCCGAGTTCTCGGGGCGCGCGGTCGCGGCCGACCAGCACGAGCGCGCCATTCTCCGGGTCGACCCCGCCCACACCGGGGCCCTGGTCAGCCAGACCAGGAAGGCGGCCGGAGCCCCGGGCGTCAATGCCGCCCGGGCGGCCGACCTGTACGCCACCGGGCTCGCCTCCGCGCCGGACTCCGCCGAGTTGCAGCGCGGCCTGGACGAGGCCACCTACCGCATGCTGCGCGGCATGCGCTGGCTCGCGCTGCTCTGTGTCGGCCTCGCCGGAGCGATGCTGGACCTGTGGGTCGCCGATGGCGAGGTGCCGAAGGAACTGCCGGTCTCACTCGGCCAGCGCCTCTGGTACCTCGTCCCGACAAGCGCCATCTGGGTCCTGGGCGCCCTGCTGCGCTACCGGCGGCGCCGTATGGGGGTCAGGCTCAACGTCCGGTCCCTGATAGGCCGGTTCCGATGGGCCCGTATCGCGGTGGCACAGGCGGCCTGGGCCATGCTGTGCGCGTTGCTGATCACGCAGGTCCCCTGGTCGGAGAGGACGTTGCCGCAGGTGCTGTTCTGGGCCGGTCTCGCGCCCACCTTGGCGACCATGTGGTTCGACCGGCCGAGAACAACGTAGCCCTATGGGCGCCAGTCCGCCTGCATGTCGTGGGAGGCGGTCTTGGTGAGCTGGGTCAGGCCGGTGCCGTCGGCCTTCACCAGGTAGAGGTGCTCGGGGTCCGCGTCATCGGTACCGCCCCTGGTGAAGACCAGACGGCTGCCGTCCGGGGACCATGAGGGGTTCTTGTCGTTCCGGCGGGCCGAGGTGATCCGGTGCAGTCCGGTGCCGTCGGGACGGATGACGTAGAGGCGGGCGAAGCCCGAGGAGTCCACACGGCTGAAGGCGATCCGGTTGGCGTGCGACCAGTCGGGCGTCCAGTCGTGGGAGCCGGGTGCGGTCACCGCGGTCTGGGCCAGGGTGGACAGCCGGACCCGCATCACCCTGCTGTTTCCGGCCGCGTCCGAGCGGTTGAACGCCAGGTACTTGCCGCTAGGGGACCACGTGGGATGAAGGTCGTCCGCCGTGTTGTGGGTGAGCCGGGTGGCCGGGGTGCCGTCGATGTCGGCCACATAGATCTCGCGCTGGGTCCCGACCGGCTTGGCGTAGGCGATCCGCTCGCCGTCCGGGGACCAGGCAGGGTCGGAGGCGCCCTTGGTGCCGGGGACGACCTTGAGATCCCCGCCCGTGGACTTCATGGTCCAGATGCCGTCGATCGCGCCACCGGACCCGTAGCGGACGAAGGCCACCCGCTTGCCGTCCGGGGACCAGGTGGGCATCACATCGCTGACGGTGGAGGTGTGGGTGAGCTTGACGGGCGTGCCGCCGCTGGAGGAGATCGCGTAGAGGTCCTCGATGGACGCCGCCGCGGTGTAACGGGCGAAGACGATGGGGTGGTCCGCCGCTGCCCCCGCGTCTCCTGCGGAGCTGAAGGTCAGAGGCACGGCCATGGCGAGGGCCGCAGCGGCCACCGCCGTCTGACGGCGCCGCGAGGGGCCGTGCCCGTGGGCTCTCCGAGCCTTGCCGCCGGTTCCGCCGGTGCCGGTGCGGTGCTGTCTGCGTGTCATGGTGTCCCCCCAGATCTTCCCCGCGTCCCGTCTCGGGCCGCTTCGTCCCGTGAACATCCCACCCGCCGGGCATGGGGGGAAGCGGCGCCACTCGGCGGTGCGAGCCCTGTGACATGTTCCGTACATCGCTGTCACATGCGCTGCGGTGGGGGAGCGGGGCGCGCGATTCGGGCGCGCCCCGCGGCGCTGGGCGGGATTCAGCCCCGGAGGAAGCCCACCAGCAGGGACGAGACCTCCTGGGGCCGTTCCAGACTCGGCAGATGACCGCCCCACGGCAGGTGCACCAGCCGGGCGCCGGTGATCTGGTCGGCCAGGTCCCGGGCCACGTCGGTGAAGTACTTCATGTCGTGCTCGCCCGTCACGATCAGCGTCCGCGCAGAGACGGACGACAGCTCGAATTCCGCCTCGACCGGATCGAACTCCTCCTCGGCGGCGAGCTGCACCTCATACGCGTGCCGCTGCATCGAACGCACCTGCTCGCGGGTGTCCTCGTCCGCGTCGGGGCCCAGCCAGGTGCGGACGTTGAGCTCCACGGCCCCATGCAGGTCGTCCGCATCGACCAGGGACTCCTCCTGCTCGTCGAAGGCGTCCAGCTCGTCGGTGGACGGATGGAAGGGCGACCCGGCCGACAGCAAGATCAGCGCGCTCAGCCGTTCCGGCCAGCGTGCCGCGAACTCCAGGGCGACCCGGCCGCCGTAGGACGAACCCACGACTGCCGCTTTCTCGATGCCCAGTTGGTCGAGCAGTTCCCGCACGTCCACCGCGTCGTTGCCCGGTTGCTGCGCCACGGGCGACTCGCCGTGCCCGCGGAAGTCGCAGCGCACCACCTGGTAGCCCGCGTCGATCAGGTCCTGCCACTGCGGATCCCACATGCGCCGGTCGCACACCGAGGAGTGCAGGAGGACGACCGCGTCGCCCGTACCCGCGGTGTCATGGGAAAGGGTCATGTGTATGTCTGTTCCTCACTATTGACGTGCAACTCTTCGACCGGCCGGTGATGGCACCGTATCCAGCCGTGGGTGTCGGCCGTGCGGCCTCGGTGAAGATCGGTGAGCGTAGCCCTCAGTTCCATGGTCACCGGGCCCGGCTGCCCACCACCGACGAGCCACGCCCCTTCCGTGTCCCGCACATGGCCGACCGGGGTGACCAGCGCCGCTGTACCGCAGGCGAACGTCTCGCTGATGACGCCCTCCTCGCACTCCTTGCGCCACTGCTCGACCGAGATCCGCTCCTCCGTGACGGCATAGCCCCGCTCTCCGGCGAGCGTCAGCAGCGAGTCGCGGGTGACACCCGGAAGGAGTGTGCCGGTGAGCGAGGGAGTCACCACGGTGGCGCCCGGCCCGGTGCCGCGGACGAAGAAGAGGTTCATGCCCCCCATTTCCTCCACCCAGCGGTTCTCCACCGCGTCCAGCCACACCACCTGCTGGCAGCCCGCGTCCGCCGCCGCCCGCTGGGCGAGAAACGCCCCCGCGTAGTTGCCGGGGCACTTGGCCTGCCCGGTGCCACCCGGAGCGGCCCGCGAGAACTCCCGGCTGATCAGCACCGACACCGGATCCGGCCGGTTCGAGAAGAAGCCGCCCGTCACGAATCCCATGAGCAGGAAGGTGTACGCGCGGGCGGGGCGCAGTGCCAGGGATGCCTCGGTCGCGAACATCAGCGGCCGCAGGTACAGGCTCACCTCCTCGTCGGCCGACAGCACTCCGCCGTCCGCGCCGACGAACGCGTCCACCGCCTGGATGAAGAGCCCCTCGGGCAGCTCCGGCATGGCCAGGCGCCGGGCCGACTGCCGGAACCGGCGCGCGTGCGCGTCGGGCCGGAACGTGCCGAGCGTGCCGTCCTGCCGGCGGTAGGTCTTCAACCCCTCGAACACCACCTGCCCGTAGTGCAGCCCCGCCATCGCCGGGCTGATCCGGAGATCGCCGAACGGCACCGCCTGCGGAGTGTCCGTCCAGCCGGCCTCGGCGGTCCAGGTCAACATCACCATGTGGTCGGTGAACTGCTCACCGAACGCAGGTCTCGTCGTCACCTGACGACTCCTTTACGTCTGTGGGTACTGCGTCAGACCAGGGGCGCGAAGAAGAAGGTGTCGCGCGTGCGGAACGCTCCGTCGGCGCTGAACGTGAAGAAGTCCGCGAAGCGCAGCGACACCTCCCGGCCGTTGTGCAACGTCCCCTCGAACGTCCCGTGCACCGCCGCACCGTCCTCCTGCACCAGCGCGGCCGACAGGGCGTGGCGGCCCTCCTTGATGACACGGTCCTCCCGGTAGAAGCGCTCCAGTGCCGCCCTGCCTACCAGGGGTTCGTACCCCGGGCGGCGGTAGACGGCCTCCGGGGCGAAGAGCTCCACGAGCCCGGGTACGTCGCCCGCGTCCACCAGCTCGTAGTAGTGGTGAATGCGCTTTTCCCTGTCCACGGTCAGCCTCCTGGGTGTACGTGCCAGTACGGGGGTGGGTCGACGCGGCTCGACTCAGTCGTGGGACGCCAGCCGGAGTGCGGCATCGCGGGCCGCGCGGGTGACCTCGTCGAGCTGCTCGGTCAGATAGAAGTGGCCGCCCGGGAAGCGGGTGGCGGTGAAGCGTTCCGTCGTGAGTTCGCCCCACGCACCCAGCAGCGAGTCGGTCGTCGACGGGTCCTCGATACCGCCCAGCGCCGTCACCGGCACCGGCAGCGGGGGACGGCCGACGAACCGGTAGGTCTCGCACAGTTCGTAGTCCGCTCGGAGCACCGGAAGCAGCAGCTTCAGAAGCTCCGGGTGCTCCAACACCTCACCCGCCGTCCCCTGCAGCGCCTCGACGTGCTGAGCCAGCCGGTCATCCGGAAGCCGGTGGACCACGCCGTACACGCTGGGCCGAGGCAGCTGCGGCCCCCCGTACCCCGAGACGACGAGGTGGACGGGCGGTCGGCCGACCGCCACCAGCTCGTGCGTCAGCTCGTAGGCGAGCAGTGCGCCCATGCTGTGCCCGAACAGGGCGAACGGCTTGCCGCCCGCGCGCTCCACCAGCGGTTCGACCAGGTCCTTCGCGATCACGGTCGCCGAAGTGACCGTCGGTTCGGCGAACCGGGCCTCGCGGCCCGGCAACTGCGCGGGCACCACCTCGACGTCCGGGCCGACCTTCGCCTGCCACTCCCGGTACGCCGAGGCTCCTGCACCGGCGTGCGGCAGGCAGAACAGCCGCGCCGCCGCGTCCGGTGCCGTGGTCTCCGCCGCGAACCAGCGGCCGGTCTTGGACTTCACCTGTCTCCTCGTTCCGTGGTGCTGGGGCCGGCCGTCTCCTCGGCCGGGCCGGCCGTGGTCGTGGTCGCGGTCACTCCTCGTGAGCCAGCCGCTCCGCGATCTCCTCGTCCGACAGCTCACCGATCTCCGCCAGCAACTGCTCCAGCTCGGCCACGTCGGGAGTCGCCGTCTGCTCGGCCTCGGCCCGGGTGATCACATCGGCGAGATCCCGCATGCCCGGGTTCTCGAACAGGGCGCGTAGGGGTAGTTCGATGCGGAATTGTTCGCGGATGCGGGCCATGAGTTGGGTGGCGAGGAGTGAGTGGCCGCCGAGTTGGAAGAAGTCGTCCTCCAGGCCGGCCCGCTCCACACCCAGCACTTCGGCGAAGAGAAGGGCGAGCAGATGCTCCTGGACGGTGCTGGGGGCCACGTATTCCGTGTGGTCGGCGAATTCCGGGGCGGGGAGGGCCGCGCGGTCGATTTTGCCGTTGGGGGTGAGGGGGAGTGTGTCGAGGTGGGTGATGGCTGA
>NZ_JBHWIW010000028.1:0-95263 GCF_042731955.1 Streptomyces sp. NPDC059828
CCCTTCAGGGCGGGGCCCGCTTCGTGCGCGGCAGGCGCCGTAGCCGGCGTCGAGGGCCCGGGAAATCCCCCGGAGAGGACCCTGGGCTGTGTGTGAGAACTCGCGTCGTCCGCCCGGAGGGCGGGGCTCGCGGCGTCTGGTGCGCGCAACGCAAGGCGGTGGGGGTTCCCCCGCCGGAGGCAGGGGGAGGTCGTCCTCGCACGGGGCGTACTCGGACGATTCAGCAACGCAGCGAGTGTGCGTGCCAGACGCCGCGAGCCAGGCGGGAGTTCTCACACACGGCCTAGTCGTCGGTCGGGACGTCCGGCCTCTGTGTGGTGCCCGGGACGCTCACCCGTGACGGCGGCAGCGTCCCGTCCACCAGGTAGCGGTCGACCAGGGCGTCCACTTCCGGGTTGCCCAGCAGACGGTAGACCTCGTGGTCCCCCGAGTCGGCCACGGTGATCAGATGGTGTCCCAGGCGCTCCGCCATGGCGACGCCGCCCGCGTAGTGGTCCAGCGGGTCGCCGTCGGCCTGGACGACCAGGCCCACCGGGTAGCCGTCGCGTGCGATGGCGGTCGGCGGCTCGGCGGGCGTGAAGGTGCGGAAGGCGCCCACCCAGGGCTGGGCGCGCAGCACGCCGTAGCCGTACGGGAAGCGGGTACGGAACTCGCGCATGTCCCGGTAGTAGACCTCGAGGTCGTCGGGCCAGGCGTGTTCCAGGGTGATGGCCTCCAGCACTCCGGTGCGCAGCTCCCCCTCGTTGTCCTGGGGCCGCCAGGTGCCCTGCTCGGCCAGGAGCCCGTGGGCCGCCTCCGCGTCACCGGCGGTGCCTGCGTCCGCCAGCCGCGCGACGAGGGTGCCGAGGTCGGCCCAGAGGGACCGGTCGGTGGCACGGGTGCCGACGGCACCGTCGAACAGCGTGCGCAACTGGGGGCCGTCGTCGAGCTTCTCGAGCCGGACGACGACCTCCTCCACCCGGGCCAGCACCTGACGCTCATCCCGGCCGAGCCCGAATCGTCCGTGCCGGTCGGCGGTCCAGTGGGCCCACTGCTCCACGTTCCGCTGGACCGCGTCGCCCTGCCACAGGAACTGCTCGCGCCAGGTCCAGTCGGGGTTGACGCAGGAGTCGAGCACGCTGCGGTCGAGCCGCTCGGGGAACATACTGCCGAACACCGCTCCCACGTAGGCCCCGTAGGCGTAGCCCACGAAGCTGAGCCGCTCCTCGCCGAGCACGGAGCGGATGATGTCCATGTCGCGTGCGGTGTTGCGGGTGCTGATGTGGGGGCGCAGGGTGCCGCCGCCCCGCTCACAGCCCAGCTCCCGCTGCCGCATGTCCTCGGCGAGCGCATCGAACGCGGAGTCCGGGGGGCGTGAGTCGAACGGCGCCCTGGGAACCGTCACTTCGGCGTGCAGCGGGGTGGACGCACCGGTGCCGCGCGGGTCGAAGCCGATGAGGTCGTACACCTCGTGCACCGGGGTGTCCGCGTAAGCGGCGGCGAGCTTCCGGCCCCGGCCCCAGTCGCCACCGGGCCCGCCGTTGACGGACAGCAGGATCCCGCGCCGGCGCCCGGGGTCGGCCGCCCGATGGCGGCTGAGGGCGATCGTGAGGCGCTCCCCGCCGGGCCTGGCGTAGTCGGCGGGCACCTCGATGGTCGTGTGCTCGACCGTGCCGCCGCCGCCGTCGTCGGATGTGTTCGTGGTCCACCGCGGCTGCTGGGCGCGGAACTCGCTCAGCGCGTCGGGCGGTGTCGTCGCGGACCGCATGGTTGCCACCGCAGAACCTCCAATTCGCGTCAGGCGGCCAGCGTCTCGTCAGCGCCTTGAGAGGTCCTGGATCCTGGATCAGCTCCGGACCGGGTGGGGTGTGGAGGGTACGCGACCGGGCACGGCGAGCGCGGCGAGCAGTCCGGCGAGGCAGAACACAGCAGCTCCACCGAGGGCCAGGCCGTATCCGGAGACCAGGGCCTCCGGCAGTGCCCGCCCGCCGCCGAGGGCCGTCTCGGCCCGGGCGGCGGACACGGCCGCCAGGGTCACCAGACCGATGGCGCTGCCGAGCTGCCGCGTGGTGTTGAGCAGGCCCGAGGCCAAACCGGCCTGGCGCGGCGGGAGTCCGGCGGTGGCGGCGTTGGTGGTGGCGTTCAGTACGCCGCCCATCCCGAAGCCGAGCAGCAGGGCCGGGCCGAGTACGTCGGCGGTGTAGCCGGAGTGCGCGTCGATCCCGGACAGCCACAGAAGGCCGGCCGCGGCGAGGGCGAGCCCGGTGACCAGCACGGGCCGCGGGCCGGTGCGGGGCACCAGCCGGGAGACGCCCCACCCGCCGAGTGCGATCCCGAGCGACAGGGGCAGATAGCTGAGCCCGGTCCGCAGGGGACTGTAGCCCAGCACCTGCTGGAGGGTGAGGGTGAAGAAGTAGAAGGTGCTGAAGAGCGCGGCGATGCTGAAGAAGGCGACGAGGTTGGCGCTGCTCACCGACCGGTTGCGGAAGATGGCGAGTGGTACGAGCGGCGAAGTGGCGAACTTCGCCTGGACCAGCACGAACAGCACCAGCAGCACGGCGCCCGTGCCGAGCGCACCCAGCACGCGGGCCGAACCCCAGCCGTAGGTGTGGGACTCCGCGATTCCGTACGCCAGGGCCATCAGCCCGGCCGTGACGGTGACCGCGCCCGGTACGTCGAGGGCGCGCCGT
Organism: Streptomyces sp. NPDC059828; assembly: GCF_042731955.1. Taxonomy (NCBI): domain Bacteria; kingdom Bacillati; phylum Actinomycetota; class Actinomycetes; order Kitasatosporales; family Streptomycetaceae; genus Streptomyces; species Streptomyces sp. NPDC059828. The sequence goes on from NZ_JBHWIW010000028.1 coordinate 2,670, forward strand.
CCGGCGCCGCGGCCGGGGGTCTCGGGTACCACCCAGCGCACCAGGGCGAGCAGCAGCAGCCCGATGGGCACGTTCACCAGCAGGATCCAGCGCCAGGAGAACCACTCGGTGATCAGCCCGCCCGCCAGCACACCGACCGCGCCCGCGGCGCCCGACACCACGCTCCACATCCCGAACGCCCTGGCGCGTGCGCCGGGTGCGGTGAAGGTGGTGCCGAGCACGGTGAGGGTGGCGGGCGCCATGACGGCGGCGCCGAGGCCCTGGAAGGCGCGGGCGAGCACCAGGGTCGCCGGGTCGTCGGCCATCCCGCCCACGCTGCTGGCGAGGGTGAAGAGGGCGACCCCGGCGAGGAACACCCTGCGCTGCCCGAAGATGTCGGCGAGCCGCCCGCCGAGCAGCAGGAAGCCGCAGACGGCGATGGTGTAGGCGTTGTTCACCCAGTTCAGCCTGGTGGGAGCGAAGCCCAGCTCGGCGCCGATCGACGGCAGGGCCACGTTCACGACCGAGGCGTCGAGCACGTTCATGAACTGGCCCAGGCAGCATGCGAGAAGGATCAGGCGGAGGCGACGACCGCCGCCTGCCTCGGTGGGGGCGGCATCGGATGTACGCAGGCTCTCAGCGGTGGTCATACCAGGACGCTGGGCCCGGTGGATCGACGCCCGCTCGGGCCCTGGTCGACCGGGGACGGGTTCCTCCTGTGTTCGAGGGGACTTCAAGGCGCCCCCCAGCCTCCGTTGTCACAGTCGCGTGCCGCATGGGCGTACCGGGCGTACAAGCGGACGGATCCCACGAGGAGGCGCCATGGCCAAGATCAGGTACACACATCCGGACGGCAGCGAGACCGTGCTCGATGTCCCCGAGCCCAACACCGTCATGCGGGGCGCGAAGCTCAACAACGTGAACGGCATCGAGGCGCAGTGCGGGGGTTCCGCACAGTGCGGGACCTGCCATGTGTACATCGACGAGGCCAACACCCTCCCGCTGCCGCCGATGGACGATGTCGAGGACGACGTGCTGTACGGCACGGCCAGCCCACGCCGGGAGAGCAGCAGGCTCAGCTGCCAGCTTCCCGTCTCGGACGCCATCGACGGCCTGGTGGTGCACCTGCCGGAGAGGCAGAGCTGATGGCCGGGCGTCAGGTGGTCGTCGTGGGTGCCGGGCAGGCGGGCTCGGACACGGCCGCCGCCCTGCGCGCGCGGGGCTACGACGGCCATGTCGTGCTGGTGGGCGACGAGTTGCCCGTCCCTTACCAGCGTCCCCCGCTGTCCAAGGCGTATCTCGCGGGCAAGGCCGGCCCCGGCGAACTGGAGCTGCGTCCCGAGGACTTCTACGCCGCGCAGGACATCGAGCGGGTGAGCGGCGACCGGGTGACCTCCCTCGACAGGGAAGCGTCCCGGGTGGTCCTCGCCTCCGGGCGCACGCTTCCCTACGACCGCCTGGTGCTGGCCACCGGCGCCCGCCCGCGCCCGCTGCCCGTCCCGGGCACGGGCCTGGCCGGTGTGCTGTCCCTGCGCAGCCTCGCAGACGCGGACGTGCTGCGCCGTGAACTGTCCGGGGCGGCCAACCTGGTGGTCGTCGGGGCCGGTTTCATCGGCATGGAGCTCGCGGCCACGGCGACAGGACTGGGCGTCCGCACCACGGTCGTCGAGGCGGGCACCCGGATCATGGGCCGCGCGGTGACCCCTGCCGTCTCGGACTTCCTCGCCGCCGAACACGCGGAGCGGGGGGTACGGATCCTGCTCGGCACCGAGGTGACCGGCCTCGACGGCGACCGTGAAGGCCATGTCCGGGTCGTGGAGTTGAACGACGGCCGGCGCATCGCCGCCGATGTGGTCGTGGTGGGCATCGGTGTGCTGCCCGCGGTGGACCTCGCAGCGGACGCGGGCCTCGACGTGGGCGACGGCGTGATCGTGGACACGTCCCTGCGTACCAGCGACCCCGCCGTGTACGCCATCGGCGACTGCGCCCGCTTCCCCACCCCGTATGCCCCTCCCACGTCGCGCCTGCTGCGTCTGGAGTCCGTCCAGAACGCCTCCGACCAGGCCCGCTGCGTGGCGGCCGCGCTGTGCGGCGAGCCCGTCCCGTACACCGCCGTCCCGTGGTTCTGGACGGAGCAGTACGACCTGCGCGTCCAGATGGCGGGCATCACCGGCGGCCATGACCGCACGGTCACCGTCGGCGACCCGGCCGGGCGGCGGTTCTCGGTGCTCTGTTTCCGCGGGGACCGACTGGTGGGCACCGAGTCGGTGAACCGCCCGGCCGACCACATGATCACGCGCCGCCTGCTGGCCTCGGACACCCCGGGCCCGTCCCCGGACGAGGCGGCCCGGCCGGACTTCGACTTCAAGACCTGGCAGGCGAACGCGGCTGCGACGCGGACGGCGGCGTGAGGACCTCGCCTCCGGTGGACTCCGGCACGCTGACACCGGCCGGGGCCTGGGCGGTCCAGGTGGCCCGGCCCAGCGGCACCTACCCGGGCGTCCTGCACTTCACGGTGGACGGCCGGGTGTTCCTGGCGTCGGGCGGCGCGGGGAGCTGGCGTGCCACGGGTGGTGCCGGCGCCTTCGCCTTCCGGGTCGCCGAGCCGGTCTTCGACGACTCGGGCGCGTGCACCGGCTGGGTGGACATCGTGCAGCGGGCCACGCTGAACGGCGACACCTTCAGCAGCACGGGCACCTCGGTAGTGCACGACCACACGGGCGGCCCGAGCCGCCGGGCCCGGGTCGGGATATCGGCGCAACGCCCGTCGTGAGACGCTGCCTCATGATCGCCAAGCTCCAGTGCGTGGTGTTGGACTGTGCCGATGCCGATGAACTGGCCCGGTTCTACCAGTCGCTGCTCGGCGGCACGGTGAACCAGCCGGATCCCCGGTGGTCGCTCGACGACAGCTGGGCGACACTCCACACCGAGGGCGGGTTGGTGCTGGCTTTCCAGCGCGTGGCGGACCACCGGCCGCCGCGGTGGCCGGACCCCGCACGTCCCCAGCGGTTCCCTCTCGATCCGGCGGTCGAGGACCTGGACCGTGCTCAGGAGGAAGCGCTCGGCAGGGGCGCCACACTGCTCGACGCGGGCGACGGGAAGCGGAGTTGGCGGGTCTTCTCGGATCCTGCGGGCCATCCGTTCTGCCTCGTCCGGGACTGACGGAACCCGACCGGGAATTTCGCCCCGGAATTCCCATCCGCCACACGCGTTTCAGAGCTCGGCGATCCGGCCCAGCCTCGTCGCCCGCGGGCGGCCCCGACTCGGCCGGCTCGCCCGGTTTCCGGATCAGATGAACTCATGGGTGACTCAGCGCTTCATACGGCGAGTGAGCAGTCCACCCGACGGGGCTGAACGCTCTCGTCGGCGGACTGACCGGCACGGCTGGTGAGCGCGTTGATCTCTGTCGGTGACAGTACGGATGTCGTTGCGGAGCGGGTGCATAGGATCGCCGGCATGGCACTGCGACCGGCTCAGGTGAACCTCAAGGCTCTTGACGACTCGGCGGTCGGCCGGTTCTGGGCGGAAGCGCTCGGCTGGAGTGTCTACAGACCCGGCGTGACCGCCTACGTCGGACCCGTCGGCGGCTTCGTCTGGCCGGACCCGGTCGCCATCGGTATCAACGTCATCACCGTCCCGGAACCCAGGACGACGGCGAAGAACCGTGTGCACCTCGATCTCGCCACCACCTCCGCGGCCCATCAGGCGGAGTTGGTCGCGCGCCTGAAGGCTCTCGGTGCGACGCCCGCCGACGTGGGCCAGGGCGAAGTGCCGTGGACGGTCCTCGCCGACCCGGAGGGCAACGAGTTCTGCGTGCTGGAGCCTCGGGAGGTCTACCGGGACACCGGGCCGATCGCCGCGGTGGTGGTCGACTGTGCGGATCCGCGGGCCATGGCCCGGTTCTGGGACGAGGCTCTGGACTGGACCCTGCACGAGGTGGCCGACGATCACGCGGTGCTGCGCTCCGCCAAGGGTGCCGGCCCGTATCTCGAGTTCCTCCGCACGCCCGGCGTGAAGACCGTGCCGGACCGCGTCCATCTCGACCTGCTGCCGTACCCCGGTGACGACAAAGCGGCGGAGGTGGCCCGTCTGCGCGCCCTTGGCGCCGCCGACCTCGACCTGGGCCAGGGCGACGTCCCGTGGACGTGCCTGACCGACCCGGAGGGCCACGAGTTCTGTGTCCTCGCCCCGTCCTGACCCGGAGCCTTGACGACACACTGATCACGGGGAGGGAAGATCGGCCGACGGGCCTGAGCACCCGGCTCACGGGCTGCTGGAATTCCGTGGTCACCGCCCCCGTGAGAACGTCGGTGACGACGTCCAGCCTGCCGGCAGTTCCTCGACCAGCGGGACACGCACGACGAGCTCGTGAACGCCCGGGGGGTGTTCACGAGCTCGTCGCACCGGCCGAGGGCAGGTGGCGGTCGCTCCTTACAGGGGGATCGACACATTGCCCCGGTAGGCGCCCTTCAGACACGCCATCAGCGCCTCCGGGGCCGCTTCGATGCCCCCCTCGACCACGGTCTGCGGGAACACGAACCGTCCCTCGCCCAGCCAGGTCGCGAAGTGCTGGACCCAGGCGCCGATCTGCTCCGGGGTGTGGTAGCAGGCGAACGGGCGCAGCTCCAGATGCCGGGTGATCGCCGTCATCAGGTCAAGTCGGGGCAGGCCGTCCTCGCCGGCGCCGTTCTGCACGGACAGGGCGCCGCACAGGGCGAACCTGGCGTACGGGGCGGCGACCTGGATCGCGGCCTCGAACTGCTCGCCGCCGACGTTGTCGAAGAACACGTCGACGCCGTCGGGGGCGAGCTCCCGCAGCCGCTCGACCACCGGCCCGTCGTGGTAGTCGAAGGCGGCGTCGTAGCCCAGCTCCTCCACCAGGTACGCCACCTTCTCCGCGCTGCCCGCGCTGCCGATGACCCGGGCCGCGCCCCGGCGCTTGGCGATCTGCCCGGCGAGCGAGCCGACGCCCCCGGCCGCTCCGGAGACGAAGACCACGTCGCCCTCGCCGACCCGGGCGATGTCGGCCATGCCGTAGTACGCCGTGGGCCCCTGGCACAGGAAGTAGGAGGTGTCGGGGAAGACGCCCTGCGGCAGTTTGAAGAACGTGTGGGCGGGTCCGACGGCGTACTCGCACCAGCCGGTCATGGACTGCACGAGGTCGCCGACGGCGAGATCCGGGCTGTTGGACTTCACGACGGTACCGGTCTCCCCGCCGCCGATCCGCCCGCCCACCTGGTACGGGGGCAGCGGGAGCTGGCAGTCCGCACGCATCCGGTCCTGGTACGCGGCGGCGACGCCGAGGTGGTCCATCCGTACGACGACCTCGCCAGGGGCGGGGAGCGGGACCTCGACCTCGACGAGCTCGAAGTGGTCGAGGGTGAGGTCGCCCTCCAGGTGCTTGGCCAGCCGTATCTCACGGGCCTTGTCCGGGGCCGTCGCTGCTCCCGATGTCATGATCACTGTCCTCCGTACCAGGTGGGATGGTTGTGGGCCCCGGTGAGGCCCTCAGGGGGCTTTCCAGACCACCGGCAGGCTGGTCAGGGTGTGATTGATCTCGCCGGTGTGCCAGGGCAGTTCCTCCTGCGGCACGGCGAGCCTGAGGCCGGGGAAGCGACGGATGAGGCCGTCGATGGCGATCTCCATCTCCATCCGGCCGAGGTGCTTGCCCAGGCAGTAGTGCACCCCGTGGCCGAAGGAGATGTGGGGGTTGTGGGCGCGGGCCAGGTCGAGCCGGTCGGGGTCGTCGAAGACCTCTCCGTCGCGGTTGGCGGACGCCAGGCACAGCAGCACCGCGTCGCCCTTGCGGATGGTCACCCCACCGACCTCGATGTCGTCGGCGGCGATCCGAGGGAAGCCCGAGGTGTCGGTGGCGAACAGGTTGACGTGCCGCAGCAGTTCCTCGACGGCCACCGGGATGCGGTCGCGGTCCTCGGCGAGCCACTGCCACTGCTCGGGGTGGTCGGCGATCAGCGCGAGCACCGAATTGGCAAGCTGGTTGGCGGTGGTGTCGAAGCCGGCGCCGATCAGGGTGAAGCCGAAGGTCACCAGCTCCTGCTCGCTGAGCCGGTCGTCGTTGTCGCGGGCCGCGATCAGGTCGGAGAGCATGTCGTCCGTGGGACTGGCGCGCTTCTCGGCGACCAACCCGACGATGTACTCGCTCAGTTTGGCCAGCCCGGCCAGGGACTCCTCACCGCCCGCGCGGTCGTCGACCGTCGCGAAGGCCCTGGCCCACTTCTCGAAGTCCCGCAGATCCTTGGCGGGCACGCCGAGCAGCTCGCCGATGACCGTGAGCGGCAGCGGCAGGCAGAGCTGCTGCACCAGGTCGACCGGGCCCTCCTTGGCCATCATGTCGTCGAGGAGCTCGTCGGCGACCTTCTGCACTCCGGCCCGCATCCGCTCGACGCGGCGCAGGGTGAAGGCACCGGCCACCAGCTTGCGCAGCCTGGAGTGTTCGGGCGAGTCCAGGGAGATGATCATCTCGGGGGTCGTGTGCATGGTGCCGCCGATACGCGGGGCGCCCTCCCCGCAGGCCAGCGCGCGGCTGAGGCGGGGGTCGGCCGACAGTGCCCGTACGTCCTCGTACCGGGTGATGAGCCAGGTGTCGACGCCGCCCGCGGTGGGGACGCGTACCACGGGCTGTTCGGTGCGCAGGTCGGCGTACCGCGGGGCGGGGCCGCGGTAGCTCGACCCGGGGAAGGGGTAGACGTCCGACACATCGGACACGGGGCAGGCGGACATCGGATACCTCCGCGAGGTGGGGTCTGTCGTGGGTGGTCGGGGCGGCGGCGTGGGTGCTGGTCGGTGCGGCTTCGGGCCGGTCACTCCTCTTCGGGACCGAGCAGCACGGCCGAGTAGTTCTTGCGGGCCGCCGTGTCGTACTGGAGCGCGACATGGCTCGTGGCGGAGGTGATGTCACGCCAGAACCGCTGCAAGGGGTGTGCCTCGCCGAGTCCGCCGGTGCCCGCGCCGCGGACCAGCAGGCCCGCCGCCTCCTGGAGGAGCTCGGCGGCGAAGGTCGCGTTGCGCTCGTTCCTGGCCATCAGCTCCGGTGTGAAGAGCTGCTCGTCGATGACCGCGGCGTTCTGGTCGACGAGGTGGCGGGCGGCGTCGATCCGCCCCGACGCACGCACCAGGATCAGCTCACCCGCGTGGTTGCGGCGCCGTCCGGTCATGGTTCCCGCGCAGGCGGCAAGGGCACCGGTGGCCGCGCCCACCACGGGGGCGATGAAGGTCAGCCCGCCGACCGCCTGGAACGGCACCCGGTGGCAGGGCGCGGCGGAGGTCTCGTTGTGCCCGGTGAGCATGTCGGCGCGGTCGAAGGACAGATGCGCCGGTACGGTCACGTCCTCCAGCACCACGGTGTGGCTGGCGGTGGCTCGCATACCGACGCTGTCCCAGGTCTCCTGCACCGTCCACGTCCCGCGGGGCAGCGCGAAGAAGCGCAGCTGCGGCGGCCCTTCGGCACCGGTGGCGGCTGCGGCGCAGACGAGGATCCAGTCGGCGAAGTCCACCCCGCTGACGTAGCTCCACCGTCCGCTGAGCCGCCAGCCGCCGTCCACCGCCCTGGCCCGTCCTGCGGGCATCAGCCCGGTGGCGATCACGGTGTCGGGGCTTTCGCTCCAGATGGCGCGGTGCCCCTCTTCCGGCAGGTGCGAGGCGAACCGCGCCGAATAGGCGGCCAGTGAGGCGCACCAGGCGGTCGCCGCGCAGGACTCGCCGACGGCGACGACGGCACGGGTCAGCTCACCGAAGCTGCCTTCCGTACCACCCCAGCGGGAGGCCACGAAGTGCCGGGCGAAGCCGGACTGCCGGATCGACTCCGTGACCTCGGGAGCGATCCGGCGGGTGCTGTCCGCGTCGGCGGCGTGCTCGGCCGCGAGGGCGCGCAGCTTGTCGGCGGCCTCGGCCAGCCCGGTGTCCCCTTGTATGACGGCAGCCATCCTCGTGACCTCCTGTGGTGAACGCTTCGCGGTGCGCGGTCCGGTGGCTCACCCTGCCCGGGGCACCTCGAAACCGGGTGCAACGCGGCTAGGGGGCGCTTCTGCCCCTGCCGTTGCTGCGATGCGCGTCGTTCCCGCGGTGCGTGTCGTTTCTGCGGTGCGTGTCGTTCCTGCGGTGCGTGTCGTTCCTGCGGTGCGCGTCGCGGCCATACGCGCCGTACCGGCCGTACGCACGCCGTGTCCGCCGTGCCGGCCCCGTCCCGCCGTACCGGCCGTACCTTCCCCGGACATGCCTCGGGCCCCGGTCCTCGTCGACCGGGGCCCGAGGCCGCCTTCCGCGGTAACGGCCGGGCTCAGAAGAGCTTGGCGAACCGCTCCAGGGTCTCCCCCGGGCTCGGACCGTCGAGTGCCTGGAAGATCCGCTCGGCACCCGCTCCGTGCTTGTGCAGCTTGATGTGCGCCAGCTCCACGATGGTGCCGCCACCGGGGGCCGGAGCGAAGGTCACCTCGATCTCACTGGCCCGCTCGTCGTCCGGGATCGACTGCCAATTGCCGTCGAGCCGCCAGGTCATCGCCAGCCGGCGCCCCGGCTCCCACTCCAGGATGCGGCCCCAGGTGATCTCGTTGCCCTCCACATCCCACTCGTAGTAGCGCCCATCCACTCCGCCCTCGAAGGCAAGGCCCACGCGCTCCTTCTTGAGCAGGACATGGGACGGGGGCCACCAGTCCTTGGGTCGCTCGGTGAAGATCTTGAAGCTCTCGTCGGGCGATGCCGGCACCGTCACCGACTTCCGTACGTCCGGAATCGTCTGCTCCGACACGGACCCCTCCTCGCTCGCGTCACATCGATCGGTCCGGTCACCTTCCCGCCCGCCGCTCAACCCCTCGTCGACCGGGACTCGAACGGCCCCGCCTCGAGCCGGATTCGAGAACCGCGCAAGGCCCCGGCGCCACGGTCGGTCCACTTGGACGAGCGACGGGAGAGCACGATGACAGATACGGCACGACGGGTCGCCTTCGTCACCGGCGCGACCAGCGGAATCGGCCTCGCGGTGACCGAGCTGCTGGCCGGGCAGGGCATAGCCGTGTTCGGTGTGGCCCGGGGCGACGAAGACATACGCGCGCTGGTGAAGCGACTGCGGGCGGAGGGCCACGAGGTCTCCGGCACGGTCTGCGACGTCACCTCGCCGGAAGCGATCCGTACCGCGGTGCGGACGGCCGTCGACACCTACGGCCGGATCGACATCCTCGTCAACAACGCGGGACGCGGCGGCGGCGGAGTGACCGCCGAGATCGAGGACTCCCTCTGGGACGACGTGATCGAGACCAACCTCAACGGCACCTTCCGTGTCACCCGCGAAGTGCTGAGCACCGGACGGATGGGGGACGGCGGCTGGGGCCGCATCGTCAACGTCGCCTCCACCGGGGGCAAGCAAGGCGTCGAGCTGGCCGCTCCGTACTCCGCGTCCAAGCACGGCGTCATCGGCTTCACCAAGGCAGTCGGCAAAGAGCTGGCCAAGAGCGGTATCACGGTCAACGCCGTGTGCCCCGGCTATGTGGAGACGCCGATGGCACAGCGGGTGCGCCAGGGCTACGCCGGTCACTACGGCGTGAGCGAGGAGGACATCCTCGAGAAGTTCAACGCGAAGATCCCGCTGGGCCGCTATTCGACGCCGGAGGAAGTGGCGGGACTTGTCGGCTATCTGATCTCCGATGTGGCGGCTTCGATCACGGCGCAGGCGCTCAATGTCTGCGGCGGGCTGGGCAACTACTGATGCGAACCGAGACGGAAGTCCTCACCATGGCCAAGGTTTCCCCGCTCTCCCAACCGACTGAGTCCGCGCCCTCCTCGCCGTCCGCGACAGCCGTGCTGGCACCGCCCGAGATGGCCGCGTTCCGGGCGGCCATGGGCCGCTTCCCCACCGGTGTCACCCTGCTCACCCAGGGCAGCGGCGACAGCACGAGCGTGATCACCCTGAACAGCCTCACCTCCGTATCGCTGGATCCCCTGCTGATCCTGGTCTCCATCAAGGCGGACGGCCGGATGCGCCCCCGGGTCGCCGAGGCCGGCAGCTTCGCCGTCAATGTGCTGGGCAGCCATCAGCAGGAACTGGCCCAGGAGTTCTGCCGCCCGGACCGCCCGGCGGGCCTGGCGGCGATGCGCAGGCTCGGCGCGGTCGAGGGGATCACCGGGAACGCCGTACTGCCCCTGGCGGAGACGTCGTTCGAGTGCGTACTCGACGCCGAGCACGAGGCCGGGGACCACACCCTGCTGATCGGCCGGGTGGTGGCCCTGGCCACCGCTGAGGCCGGCTCCGATCCGCTCGTCTTCCACCAGGGACGCTTCACCCGCCTGCCCGTCGCCGCTGCGACGGAGGCGGCGGCATGACAGCGGTGTCCGACGTGTCCGCCACGGCGCCGCCCTCCCTGCGGCCCGTGGCGGACGGGGTGTATGCCTTCGTCCAGCCGGACGGGGGCTGGTGTCTCAACAACGCAGGTCTCGTCGTCGGTTCGGAACGCAGTGTGCTCGTCGACACCGCGGCCACCGAGGCACGTGCCCGGCGGCTGCGCGAGGAGACCGAGCGGCTGGCCCCGGGCGGAGTCGACTTCGTCGTCAACACGCACTTCCACGGTGATCACACCTTCGGCAACGGGCAGTTCGCCCCCCGCTCGGTGATCGTGGCGCACGAGGGCTGCCGCTCCGACAGCGCCGAGGCCGGGCTCGGGCTGCGGAGCCTGTGGCCGGACGTGGAATGGGGCGAGACCCCGCTGGTCCTGCCGTCACTCACGTTCCGCGACTCGCTCACCGTGCACGCGGGGGATGTGCGTGTCGAGCTGCTCTCGGTGGGGCCCGCCCACACTCCCGACGATGTGGTGGTGTGGATACCGGAGCGTTCGGTGCTCTTCACGGGCGACGTGGTGTGGTCGGGCGTCACACCGTACGTCCTGATGGGGTCGATCACGGGCTCGCTGCGCGCCCTGGGGCGGTTGCGGGAGCTCGGAGCCGCGACGGTGGTACCTGGCCATGGGCCGGTCGGCGGCGGCGAGCTGATCGATGAGACGGAGGCGTATCTCCATTGGGTCCAGCGGCTGGCGCAAGAGGGTCTGCGCCGGGGCATCGGCCCGCTGCGCGCGGCCGAGGAGGCGGACACCGGCGCGTTCGCCGGGCTCGTGGACTCCGAGCGGCTGGTGGGCAATCTGCACCGCGCGTACGCGGAGCTCGAAGGGCTCGCGCCCGGGGCGCGTATCGATGTACTGGCGTCCTTCAAGGAGATGGTCGCCTACCACGGCGGACTGCCCGCCTGCCATGCCTGAACTACACGCTGAGAGGAGCCGTCGATGACGATCCTGCTGGAACGGACCGTGCGAGAGGTTCTGCCCCCGCTGGAGCTGACGGTGGGACACACTCTGCCCCCGCTGCCTCCGCTGACGACACTGGCGCCGACGGTGGCACCACCGCGGAACCCGGCGCCCCGTACCACGCCGGCCTGGGTGCCCCTGCTGCTGGCGGGTGATCCGGACGACGACGGCAGCGAACCACATATCTGCCGTGGCATCGACTGACTGGATGACGTGCGCAGACGGGCGAGCACCCCGGTACCTCGGTACTCGGTACGGGGTGCTCACCCGTTTCTGCCGCTCTTGTTGATCTTGCTTCTCTCGCTTCTCTTGCTTCTACTCTTGCTTCTACGGCTTCGTCACGTTGAGGACGCGGCCGGTTCGTCGCGGTGGATCACCCGCGAGCGGGTCAGCAGCCTGCCATCCACCCGGACGAGGACATCGTCGACGGTGAACGTGGGCTGGAAGCTGACGTTGCCCTCGCGGTTGGTCTGGGTGACGAGGGTGTAGTACGAGACGCGCAGGAGGTCCGCGTCCGCCTGGTCGACCTCGATCAACAGATGGTCGAACCAGTGGCGGACCGCGATGTCCTGGTAGCGCGGGAGGTTCGCCTTCATTCCGGCGATCATCTCCTCGCGGCCCTGCTGACGGTGGCCGCCCGCGTGGACGACCTCTCCGTCATCGGTGAAGGTGTCCGCGAACCCCTCGATGTCGAGGGCGTCGACCCGGCGCATCTGGTGGGCGTAGAAGGTCTGGACCTCGGCGTAGACATCTCCGGTGACCTGGTGCCGGAGTGTCCCGACCGGCTGAGGCATGGCAACTCCTCTCGAGACGCTGCCCTCATGGCCGCGCGACTGCGCCCAGGCTGCCGAACGCGCCTTCAGCACCAGTGGAGACCGGCTCGGAACCGCAGGTCCCGGGGTTCTCGCCTCATCAGCCGACCGCCTTCAGGAACCGGGCGGCGATGGGCCCGGCATCGGCGCCCCCCGAGCCGCCGTCCTCCACGAGCACCGCCCAGGCCAGGTTCCGGCCGCCCTGGTAACCGATCATCCAGGCATGGGTGTGCGGAGGGGTCTGGTCCCCGTACTCCGCCGTACCGGTCTTGGCATACGCCTCGCCCGGTACGTCCCCCAGTACCCGGGCTGTGCCCTCGGTGACCGTGGCGCGCATCATGGTGCGCAGGGCGGACAGAACGGCCGGGCCGAGTCGCTCCGTCGCGTGGTGCGGCTTCTTCACCGCGGCGGGCACGAGCACCGGCTGACGGAAGGTGCCATCCTTCACGGTCGCCGCGATCGAGGCCATCACCAGGGGTGACGCCTGGACCCGGGCCTGCCCGATGGTGGCCGCGGCCTTGTCGTTGTCGCTACTGGCGATGGGGACGCTGCCGTCGTAGGTGGCCACTCCCACGTCCCAGGTGGCGCCGATTCCGAAGGCCTGCGCCGTGTCGTGCAGCGAGGCCTTCTCCAACTTGGTGCGGGCGTTGACGAAGAAGGTGTTGCAGGACCTGGCGAACGCGTCCGCGAACGTGGCACCGCCCGGCATGCTGAACTGGTCGTGGTTCTCGAACCGCTGCCCGTTGACATGGGCGAACACCGGGCAGTCGACGGGGTCGGCCGGGCTCATGCCGGCCTTCAGCAGAGCGGCCGCGGTGACGACCTTGAAGGTGGAGCCGGGTGGGTAGCGTCCTTCCAGTGCACGGTTCATGCCACCGGGTCGGTTGGCGGCGGCGAGGATGCGACCGGTCGCCGGATCGATGGCCACGATGGCCGCGTTCTTCCGTACGCCGTCCAGGGCTTCGGCGGCGGCTTCCTGAATCCTCGGGTCGATGGTGGTCCGCACCGGCACTCCGCCCTTGGCGCCGCCGCCGTTGCCGTTGCCGTTGCCGTTACCGAGCCTCTTCACGGCACGCCCGGAGGCACGGTCCACGATCACGACGGACTTCATTCCGGCGGCTCCACCGGTGAGCTGTCGGTCGTAGCGGGCTTCGAGGCCGGACACGCCCCTGCCGCTCCTCGGGTCGACCAGTCCGACGATCGAGGGCGCGCGCAGGGTGTCGCCGCGGGTGTCGAGCACAGCGGCACGTGCCTGCGTCTGCAGGGCCAGGGTCTGGCCGGCGGCAAGACGGGGGTGAATCAGCGGAGTGGTGAACTCCACCTGCCATTCCTCGCCCCGCTTCAGCAGGAGCCTGGCCTTCGACTCCCAGGTGTAGTCACCGGCACCGGGGATCGTCATCGCGACGGTGAACGGAATCCGAACCTCTCTGCTGCCCTGCTTGCGGCCCTTCCGTGCCGTGAACTCCGCCTTCGACGGCTTCAGGTTCGTCATGACGGACGTGATCAGGGACTCGGCATAGGCGGGGGTGCCGGTGTACGACCCCGCCTGCCGTGCAGCCCCCGTCTCCCAGGCGTCCAGGAACCCCTGCAAGCGGGCGGTCGCGGCGCGCACTTGAGGATCCTCGGCATGAACGACCAGGGTGGAGTAGGCCCAGTGGCCGATTCCCGCCACGGCTGCGAGCGCCACCACAGCCGTGACCGCAATACGCGATCGACGCCACCGCCTGCGTCCTGACGGAGAGTAGTCCCGGTATACGCTGCCGCGAGCCATGCGCGCATCCTAGGGTCGCGGTCCCCTGGCTCTCCGTACTGCCGCGCGATGTCGGGCGGGGACTTTCCGCCCGGGCACCGCCCCGATGGCCGCCCTGGGGTCGGCCGACAGCGGTAGCATCCCTTCTCTGGCTTCGGGGGTCCCGAGAGGACCGCGTGGGGATTGAGCGCTGGAGGAACCACATGGCATCCCTTTCCGGGCCGGGTGTGCTCGCACGGCTGGCCGAGCTGAGCCGGGACGCGTCCCAGGATCAGGGCGGAGCTCTGTGGCGGCTCGCGGCAGGCGGACGTCAGCTGGACGCCAATCTCGTACGGCTGCTCCCGGACACCCATGTCGCCGAACACGTCGAACCAGCCCTGGACGTAATGCTGTACGTCACCGCGGGCAGCGGGCAGCTACGCATCGACGGTATGCGGCAGGACCTCACCGAGGGTTCGGTGGTGTGGCTCCCCCGCGGCAGCCGCCGGGCGCTGCACGCCGGTCCCGAGGGCCTCATCCAGCTCAGCGTCCATCGACGACGCCCGGGGCTGGCCATCCAGACTCCGACCACGGGCGCGGAGGAGGAGGGTGGAGAGCGCGCTTGTCTGCTGGACCGCGTCTGCCGGGAATGCGGCCGTCTGGCATCGGAGTCGGACGCCCGCTACTGCAGCCGCTGCGGGGAACGGCTTCCCGACGCGGCCTGATCCAGCTGCTTCCGAGCCCTGTCCGGCAGGAGCCACACCGGGCCGGACCAGGTTGGGTCCGGGTCCAGACTGGGCCGGTCCAGGCCGGTCACACGAGCGAGCTCCACACGATGAGGACGAACGACGCCAGGCTGAGCCCCGTGCGGACCGTATGGAAACGGTTCCACTTGGCCTCGAAGGCCGCCCTCACCTCGGAGTCGGGTGAACTCCCGGATGATGCGAGCGCGTTGTTCAGAGGGACGTTCCCGGTGATCGTGATCAGGTGGTTGACGGACGCGCACACCACCCCCGCCAGAAGGAGCCACGTCTGAGCGGCTGAACGGCCCTCGGCCGGCACGGCGAGGGCCGCCACCGGAAACACGATGATGGCCACAAAGACCGCCATGAACACCGACCGCGGCACCTCCTCGTTGATCCGCCTCATGGCCGGGACGAACTGCTCGTCCGAAAGCTTCGCCAGCGCGGGCATGACCCCGGTCTGGAAGATCAGCATGAAGCCCGCGTACAGGCCGGTGGAGATGAGGGCGAGGGCGAGCAGCAAGGAGGCCATGACGCACATCATGGCGCCCCCAACGCCCTCCCGCAGCCTCTCCTGCACCGCGCGACCGGGCCTGGAGCGGTGGCCGGGGCAGGCGCCCCGGCCACCATCCGCCTGGTCAGCGGTCAGCGCTCAGCGACGGCCAACGGGAAGCAGGTGCCGTCGGACATCAGCGCCGAGACGCCGGCCATGACGAGTCATTGGGCCGTCAACTTGTCCGCCTGGCGAATCGACTTCGCCAACTGCTGCACGGACGCGTCCTCCGTCGTCCTCGCCAGGCCCTCCGCCCGCTCGGCGAGCTCACCCAGGCGGAGAGCACCAGGTGTCTCCGCGCCCCGCAGCGCTTGGGCGAAGTACGCGGCAGTGGCACTGACCCGCAGCCGCGGAGCCGACTCCGACGACCAGAGGTCGCGCTGGAGCACCGCCGCCTCCACCGCGCCGGTCGCCTCGTGGGGTGCCCGGGTCCGGGGGTCGAGCCAGCGCACGGTGGCCGTGGCTATGTGTCCGCTCGCTCCTTCCCGAAGCCGCACCGCATAGAGCGCGGTCACCGTGTGCCCCGGGCCCACCTCACCTCCGTCCACCTGGTCGTCGCGGAAGTCGTCGTCGGCCACAGCCCTGTTCTCGTATCCGATCAGTCGGAACTCCTTCACTGTCTGGGGGTCGAACGCGACCTGCGCCTTGGCATCCCGGGCGCGCAGCTCGGCATGGGCGGGAAGCTGGTCGACGAACACCTTTCTGGCCTGCGCCGGCGTGGACACATAAGTGGTGTGTCCATCACCCCGGTTGGTAAGACGCTCCATCAGCTGGTCGCCGTAGTCGCTGCCTACCCCCACGCCGAACAGCGTGATCCCGTACTCCCGGCGCGAGGTGTCGATCCGCTCGAGGATCGCGTCGGCGTCGGTGTCACCGGTGTTGGCGAGCGCGTCGGAGAGAAGCACCACCCGGTTGTTGGCCCCCTTTCTGCGCCCCTCGACGGCGACGTCGTAGCCAGTGCTGACACCGGCGCCCACATTGGTGGAGTCCCCCGGTTCGAGTCCGTCGATGATCTGGTGGATGTGGTCCCGCTGGCCGCCGAGCCGGCTCATCGGCAGCCGGGTCTCAGCCTCTCCGCTGAACGTCACCAGCGCGATCGAGTCGTCGTCCCGCAGTTGGTCGGTCAGGAGTCCCAGGGATTCCTTGACCAGGTCGAGCCGTCCGGGTTCGGCCATCGACCCCGAGACGTCGACGACGAACGTCATAGCCGCCGGAGGACGCGCAGCGGTTCGGCTGGAGGTGCGAGTGGCCAGCCCCACGCGCACCAGCGACCAGTCCCCGTTTCCGTCCGCTCCCTTCTCTGCCGTGTTCTCCATCCGAGCGCCATCCACGGTCACGGTGAAGCCGTCCCCCTTTGGCCGCGGATAGTCCTGACGGAAGCTGTTGACGAACTCCTCAGGACGCACGGCGGCCGGGTCGGGCAACCGCCCTTCACCGAGTGCGCGCCTGGCGTACCCGTACGAGGCCGTGTCCACGTCGAGCGCGAACGTGGACAGATAGTCGGCCGGAGGTGCGAAATCCCCCTGCTCTTCGCCCTTTTGCTCGCCCTCACGCCCCCTTTCGCTGTCACCCTCGGCCGCGCGCCCTCCTCCGTCGGGCGGCATCGGAGCCGGCTGTCCACGCTCGGCCCGGTGCGCACCATCACCGCGTGAGGCGCGGTCGGCCTGCCCGCCCGTCCCGCAGCCAGTCAGCACCATGGATCCGGCCAGCAGCGCGACGAGCGCTGCTCTGGTTGTCCGTGCGCGTGCCCGCGCGATCACCCGCCCTGCGGCACTTGCTTGATTCGTCCTTGCGCAGAGATGCATCTTCCGCCCCCTGAATCGTCAGCACTGTGAATGTGACGTTCGAGAAGGCGTGTTGGAGCATGCGAACGCGTTGCGGAAGAATCTCAATGCGGCAACGGCGGCAACAACGGCGCCGGAGGCCCGCGTCCACCCCGCCCGCCCTGGCGACCGGCCCTCCATCGCAGCACTCGTTCCATGGGACTTCTCCCTTCTCGGAATCTCCGACCGTTCGAATCTCTGAATCTCTGAATCTCTGAACCGCTGAATCTCCGAATCTCTGAAGCTCTGACTCTCCGAGCAGATCGCCGATCACGTCCGCCCACCCAGAGTGACGGCAGGCCCGGCTCGGACGGAAGTGAATGGCAAGGACTCGCCATCCCCTGAACTGGGGGTTGTCACGATGTGCAGTCGCGTGAGTACATGGAGTGGCAAGGCGTCAGGAACGGGGGTGGCCAGTCGTGCCGCATGTCATCACCAGGCCAAGGCGGCCCGTCGCGCGCAGGCCCGTCCAGCCCGGGGTGCTGGGGCTCGGCCGGCCGTTCCGAGGGCTGGATGAGGTAGGCGCGGCGCTCACCGGGCTCGTTCAGTCCGTTCGCCATGAGCTGCTCACGTTCGACGACCCGGCGGGCTCGCCCGGCGTTCCCGAACCGTTCCGTGCGCTTGCCGGCACATGCGTCCACGCGTCGGTGACAGCGGCGATGGAGCGGGCCACCGTCCGCCGTGTCGTCCCGCGTCACGCGCTCCCTCGACTACCACCGCCGGACCAGCTGGGCGGCCAGGCACGGGTGACGGACTCGATCCCGTTCAAGCTGGTGGTCGCGGACCGCACCGCCGCGGCGCTGCCGCTCGATCTGCGACTGCACTGCAACGGGCTGCTGCTCATCCGGGACCCCGTGGTCGTCCAGGCGCTGGTGCGCACACACCAGCTCTGGTGGGAAGGAGGCGACGAGATCCAGGCCGCCGACGAGGGCTCCATGCCCGCCCATCTTCGCCCGGTGCTGGACGCCTTGCTGGCCGGGCTCACGGATGAGACGGCCGCGTCCCGGCTCGGCATATCGGGCCGGACGTACAGCCGCCGTGTCGGAGAGCTCCTCACCACGCTGGGCACCACGAGCCGCTTCCGCGCCGGAGCGGAAGCAGCACGTCGCGGCTGGATCTGACGAAGACGCCCCAGGCCGGAAGGAGAGCGAGAGGGGAAGGAGCCGAACGACTCAGGACACGATGTCCTTGCGGGCGAAGCCGCGGAAGGCCAGGGCGATGAGGACCACGGCGTAGGTCAGGGACACGGCTGCGCCTTTCACCATCCCACCCCACTCCAGTTGCGGCTGGAGTGCATCCACCCAAGCGAACTGCCAGTGCGCGGGAAGGAGGTCACGCCAGGACCCAAGTGCCGTGACCGCGTCCAGGACATTGCCCATGATCGTCAGTCCGACCGCACCGCCGACCGCACCGAGCGGCGCGTCGGTCCTGGTCGACAGCCAGAACGCCAGCCCGGCTGTGACCAGTTGGGAGACAAAGATGAAGGCAACGACCAGAGCGATCCGTGGCAGCGCGTCAGCTGCGGCCAGAGAGCCTCCGGTGGGCAGCTTCAGCGGCCCCCAGCCATAGGCGATCGTGCCCGCCGCGAGCGCGACGAGCGGGAGCAGCAGCATCGCTGCGGCGCTGAAGGCCAGGGCCACAGCCAGCTTCGACCACAGCAGCCGCGCTCGCGGCACCGGTGCCGCGAGCAGATAGCGAAGGGAGGACCAGCTTGCCTCGGACGCGACGGTGTCCCCGCAGAACAGCGCCACCGGCACCACCAACAGGAATCCCGCCGAGACAAAGAGGCATGTGGCGGCGAAGTTGGCACCGGACGCGGTCGCCGTGTCCATGAGGTTGATCCGGCTGCCACCGCGTCCGCCGTCCCCGTCCGGAGAACCTCCGATGGCGAAGGCCGCGATCAGGATGAACGGCAGGGCGGCCAGGATCGCGCCCATCACCAGGGTGCGCCTGCGCTTCAGTTGCCGTACGGCCTCGACGCGCAGCGGCAGCGTGCGCCGCGCCCGGTAGCCGGGGGCGGTGTCCCCCGTCGGTTCGGTGCGCGTGGTGTGCACAGTGCTCATGCGGATTCCCCTCCGATCAGCGTGAGGAACGCGTCCTCCAGTCGCCGGTGCGGGCCGGCACCGCTTACCGGCACCTCGAGCCGGACGAGTTCGGCGATGAGGGCCGCGGGGCTCGCCCCGTCCAGACGGACCAGCAGCCCGCGACCGTCGTCGGTGCGTACGGCGGAGCCCACCCCTGGGAGGGAGGCGATCTTCTCCACCAGTGGCTCGGACACCTCGACCGCGGTGGTCACCAGCAGGGTGTCCCCTGCCCCGGTGATCTCCGAGACGTGACCAGCCTGCACAAGCCTGCCGCGATCCATGACCACCAGATCGGTGCACGACTGCTCGACCTCGGCCAGGAGATGGCTCGAGACGATGACGGTCCGGCCCCCGGCCGCGTACCGGATCATCACATCCCGCATCTCACGGATCTGGGGCGGGTCGAGGCCGTTGGTCGGTTCGTCCAGGATCAGCAGATCCGGCAGACCGAGCATCGCCTGGGCGATGGCGAGGCGCTGTCGCATGCCCTGCGAGTAGGTGCGTACAGCGCGGGCCAAGGCGTCGCCGAGTCCCGCGATCTCCAGCGCCTCCTCGATGTGTGAGTCCTCGGAGGGGCGGCCAGTGGCCTGCCAGTACAGCTCGAGGTTGTCGCGCCCGGACAGATGAGGAAGGAAGCCGGCGCCTTCGACGAAAGCGCCGACGCGGGAGAGCACGGGCGCGCCGGGCTTGATGACGTGGCCGAAGACACGGATTTCGCCCTCGTCGGGTGCGATCAGGCCCATCAGCATGCGCAGCGTGGTGGTCTTGCCGGCGCCGTTGGGGCCGAGGAGGCCGAGGACCTGGCCCTTCTCGACACGGAAGGACAGGTCCCGCACGGCATAGCGGTCGGCGGACTTCGCGTAGCGCTTGGTCAGCCCCGTGATCTGGAGGGGGACGTCCGCGAGTCCGGGGTCGGGTGGAGGCGCGGTGGTGCGGCGCCGGGCGGTGAGCAGCAGCGCCGCGGCGAGGAGCGCACCGGTGACGGGCAGCCCCCACACCCACCATGGCAGCGCGGCGGGTTGGGTGCTGAGGCCCGGCGCGGTGGGCACGGTGAGTGGTCCCGTGACCGAGACGGTGTAGGTGGCGGGGGCTGCCGGTGAGGCGTAGCCGAGGTCGGTGGCGGCGATGACCAGGCGGAGCCGGTGGCCCGTCTCCACCTCGTGGTCCACCGCGGGGAGCGTCAGCTCGACGGGCTTTCCGTTCCTGGCGCCCTCGATCCTCACGGGCGCGACGAGTTGGGCGGGCAGCACCTGGCTGCGTCCGTCAGGGCCGACGTCGTACACCTTGCCGAAGAGCACTGCCTCGCCGCTGTCGGATGTCACCGTGAGGCGCACGGTGGGCGAGCCGGTAATGGTCAGGGGCTTGTTCAGCGGCCGGGACTCGAAGCGGGCGTACTGCCCGGGGAAGTCCATGGAGAGTCCGGCACCGAGGGAGGACAGCTGGGAGAGTCCGCCGGCGATGCCGGGTACCGCGGAGATACCGGGCGGTCCCGCGCCGGCCGGATTGCGGAAGGGCTGGGTCCGGCCGTTGAGTTCGATGGGGCGTCCGCCTGCGCCCAGTCCGGGGTAGCCGGCGGCGGTGGCGCCGCGCAGGGTGGCCCGGCCGTCGGTGGAGTCAACACCTCCTGTGCGGCTGACACGAAAGGCAGGCCCGGTGTCCGCGGTGGTGTCGCCGTTCAGATGGCGGTCGAACCAGGCGGAGACCCGCCGCTGGACGCGTGCGGCTTCCATGTCCCCGCCGTCGTGTCCGCCCGCGATCCAGTCGACGGCGACAGGCGCGCCGTTGTCCTTGATCACCGCGGCCATCCGATCGGCATGCCCGAGCGGGAAGAGGGAGTCGGACTGCCCCTGGACGATCAGCGTGGGCACCTTGATCCGGTCACCGACGGCGGACGGGCTGCGCGCCTCCAGCAGGGCGCGGGCCTCCGCGTCGGGTTTCCCTGAGGTGGCGACGCGCTCGTACATGTCGCACAGCACCGGCTGGAAACGTCCACAGGCGGCCGCGCCCGACGGGGGTGGCGTGGCGTCACCAGCCTGTTGGGCGGCGCCCGCCCCACCGGTGGTGAAGAACATCCCTGCCCACAGCTTCTTGAACACCCCCTCCGGGAACAGTGCGTCGGCGAGGTTCCAGTAGGTGATCTCCGGGGCGATCGCGTCGACCCTGCGGTCATGGCCCGCCGCGAGGAGCGAGATCGCTCCTCCGTAGGACGCTCCGGTGACGCCGACGCGTGGGTCGCCCTCGGCGTCCAGGCGTACCTCCGGCCGTCCGGCGAGCCAGTCGATCAGCCGCGAGACGTCCTTGACCTCGTGGTCCGGGTCGTTGAGTCCGATCTGCCCGGTGGATGCCCCGAAGCCGCGCGCGGTCCAGGTCAGGACGGCGTATCCGTCGCGCGCCAGCGCCTCTGCCCGGGCCCGCACCGAGTCCTTGCTTCCCCCGAAGCCATGACCCAGCAGCACGGCGGGCCTCCGGGCGCCACCGTCGCCCGCGGTGAAGTACGAGGTGTCGATCCTCGCTCCCGGCATGTTGAGCATCCGGTCCTCGCGGTGCACCTGTGGCACATCCTCGGCGGCGACAGCCGTCCATACTCCGCCGCCGCAGAGCACGGCGACGGTGGCGATGCCCGCGAGCCATCGCCTTCGTCCTCGCCCTTGGCGCCGGACCTCGGCTGCCCGCCGGGGGAGTCGGATCGTCATGGTGAAACCCTAAGCGGACCCACGCCCCACCTGCGGCTGCCCCCAGGCGGAGCTCGACGCCCTCCTCGGGTCGTACCGGGCGCCCTACCCGTACACCAGACGCGGTACACCTCCCTGAATGCTGCCTCCGGCCCCGGCGCCGACCCAAGCGGAATCAATCCGTCCGCGATGTCGGGCGATGTCCGCCAAAGTGCGCACGGCACACCGGCATTGAATCCAACGCACCAGTAACAACCCCTTGTGCGTGCCGATCACCGCACGACACTCTGTCCCGCACATCCGCGGAGCCGAGCGGGTGTTTTGTCGTGTTCCGATCAAAGAAAGGCGCACGAGATGAGATTCCCTGTCCGCCGGTCCATACGGACGGGTGCGGTGTTCTCCGCGCTCGCCGTGACCACCGGCCTTCAGTTCGCCGTCACCCCCACCGCGCAGAGCGCGTCGATCGGCGATCTCCGTCTCGCCCCCACTGCCACCGCTGTGCAGAACAGCTGGATCGTCGTCCTCAAGAGCGGCCACACCCAGGTCACCGAGCTCGCCGCCGAAAATGACGTGACTCCCCTGCGCACCTACAGCTCAGTCCTCAAGGGCTTCTCCGCCGCCATGACAAAGGCGAAGGCCGCCCATCTCGCTGCCGACCCACGCGTGGCGTATGTCGAACAGAACGCCGTCATCCGCCTCAGCGAGACCCAGTCGAAGGCACCCTGGGGCCTCGACCGCCTCGACCAGCGTGAGCTGCCGCTGTCCACCACCTACAGCTACGGCACGACGGCGTCGAACGTGAACGCGTACGTCATCGACACCGGTATCCGCACCTCGCACAACGAATTCGGCGGACGCGCGAGCGTCGGCACGGACACCGTCGGCGACGGCCGCAACGGACAGGACTGCCAGGGCCACGGCACCCATGTCGCGGGCACGGTCGGCGGCAGGACCTACGGTGTCGCCAAGAACGTGAAGCTGATCGCGGTCCGCGTGCTGGACTGTGAAGGCTCGGGAACGACAGCGGGCGTCATCGCAGGCGTCGACTGGGTGACCGCCCATGCCACCAAGCCCGCAGTCGCCAACATGAGCCTGGGCGGCACGGCCAGCCCCTCGCTCGACGACGCCGTCAAACGCTCCATCGCCTCAGGCGTCAGCTACGCCATCGCAGCGGGCAACGGCAACTTCCTCGGGTTGCCGGCCAACGCCTGCAACTACTCCCCCGCCCGCGTCCCCGAGGCGATCACGGTGGGCGCCACGGACAACCGCGACCGGCGAGCGTCCTTCTCCAACTTCGGCACCTGCCTGGACCTGTTCGCGCCAGGTGTGGACATCACCTCAGCCTGGAAGGACAGCAACACCGCGACCAACACCATCTCCGGCACCTCGATGGCCACCCCGCACACCGCGGGCGTCGCCGCCCTGTATCTCGCGACCCATCCCACGGCAACCCCGGCCCAGGTCCGGAACGCCCTGGTCAACGCGGCGACCAGCGGCAAGGTCGTCGATCCCCGCGTGGGCTCACCGAACAGGCTGCTGCACTCGCGGTTCTGACGTCACCCCTCGCGCCGCACCAGATGCCCGAGGAGCTCCTCCCCCGCCGGGTAGGGCAGCTCCTCGGGCAACAGCCGTCCGGCACCCTCGAGGTCCCCTGCCCGCACCAGCCGATGGATCTCGTGGGCGAGGGGCGTCACATCCTCGATGGCCACGGTCCACTCGTCCGCATACCGCGCCGACGCCTCACCCCCGAGCCCCAGCTGAAGCGAGCGGTAGGGCAGTGGGGCAAGGCGCAGGTCACGCTCGGGATCCCACTGGACCCGGGACGGAGCCTGCCCCAACTGCCGCTTCCACTGCGCCTTGTCGGGGTGCAGCCCGGAGACGTAGTGCGACAGACAGGCGTGGCGCAGCGCCCACTCGAAGCCCTCGCGGTCGATTTCGACGGCCAGCACCGTCTGCTGGCCCGGCTTTCCCGCCCAGCCGCAGCGGTACATCATCCACAGGAACGAGGGCTTGATCCACGTCATCCGGTCCCGCTTCCACGCGGCCGGGAAGCGCCCGTCGCGGGCCGCGGGAATGCCGATGGCCGGATCGTACGCCTGGTAGACGGTGACCGTGGACGCGGTATGGACGGCACGGATCTGGTGCTTCGGGACGGTCATGGCCGTTGAACCTACCGTCGGGAAATCCGCTGGTCACCCCGATTAGGCGCCGGCGGCAGGGTGAACGCGTCCCACTGAACATCCAGGCGGCCGGTACGGGTGAGGGTTCCGTACCGGCCGCCTGGAGTCCACCAGCGGTGGTCAGTGATTGCGGGGGAAGCCCAGGTCCACGCCGACCGGGGCCTCGGACGGGTCGGGCCAGCGCGTGGTGACGACCTTGCCGCGGGTGTAGAAGTGCACCCCGTCGTTGCCGTAGACGTGGTGGTCGCCGAAGAGCGAGTCCTTCCAGCCGCCGAAGCTGTGGTAGCCGACGGGCACCGGGATCGGGACGTTCACTCCGACCATGCCGGCCTCGATCTCCATCTGGAAGCGGCGCGCTGCGCCACCGTCGCGGGTGAAGATCGCGGTGCCGTTGCCGAACGGCGAGGCGTTGATCAGCGCGACGCCCTCCTCGTACGTGTCGGCACGCAGCACGCACAGCACGGGGCCGAAGATCTCGTCACGGTAGGCGTCGGAGTCGGTCGGGACCTTGTCGAGCAGGGACAGACCGATCCAGTGGCCGTCCTCGAAGCCCTCGACCGTGTAGCCCGTGCCGTCGAGGACGACCTCGGAGCCCTGGTCGGCGGCGCCGTGGACGTACGAGGCGACCTTGTCGCGGTGCGCCTTGGTGATCAGCGGGCCCATCTCGGAGGCCGGGTCGTTGCCGGGGCCGATCTTGATCTTCTCGGCGCGCTCGCGGATCTTGCCGACGAGCTCGTCGCCGATCGAGCCGACCGCGACCACGGCGGAGATCGCCATACAGCGCTCACCCGCGGAGCCGTAGGCGGCGGAGACGGCGGCGTCCGCGGCGGCGTCCAGGTCCGCGTCCGGGAGGACCAGCATGTGGTTCTTGGCCCCGCCGAGCGCCTGGACCCGCTTGCCGTTGGCCGAGGCGGTGGTGTGGATGTGGCGGGCGATCGGCGTGGAGCCGACGAAGGAGATCGCCGCGACGTCCGGGTGCTCGAGGAGTCGGTCGACCGCGACCCTGTCACCCTGGACGACGTTGAAGACGCCGTCCGGCAGGCCCGATTCGGCAAGCAGCTCGGCGATCTTCAGCGAGGCCGAGGGGTCCTTCTCGCTCGGCTTGAGGATGAAGGTGTTGCCGCAGGCGATGGCGATGGGGAACATCCACATCGGAACCATCGCGGGGAAGTTGAACGGCGTGATGCCGGCGACCACGCCGACCGGCTGGCGGATCGCCGCCACGTCGACGCGGTTCGACACCTGGGTGGACAGCTCACCCTTGAGCTGGGTGGTGATCCCGCAGGCCAGATCCACGATCTCCAGGCCGCGGGCGACCTCGCCGAGCGCGTCCGAGTGGACCTTGCCGTGCTCGGCGGTGATCAGCTCGGCGATGGCGTCACGGTTCGCGTCCAGCAGTGCACGGAAACGGAACAGGATCGTGGTGCGCTGGGCCAGCGACGCCGTGCCCCAGGTGGCGTAGGCGTCCTTTGCGGCGGCCACCGCCGCGTCGACCTCCGCCACGGAGGCGAGCGCTACCTCCCGGGTCACGGCACCGGTCGCCGGGTCGGTGACCGGTCCCCAGTTGCCGGACGCACCCTCGACGATCTTGCCACCGATCCAGTGGTTGACGTGCTTCGTCATGGTGGAAAGCTCCTTCAAGTCCTTCAGAGATGGCGACGTCGGGCTGCGACCTGGCGGTCGTACTCCTGCCGGGCCTTGACCGCCGACGGTCGGGTCGCGGTCTCGGCCACGGGAACATCCCACCACGCCTGAGCGGGCGGCGGGCCCGACACAGTGTCTGCCGTTTCGGTCTCGACGTAGACACATGTGGGACGGTCCGCCGCACGAGCCTCGGCGAGGGCTTCTCGCAGGTCACGTACGGTTTTGGCGCGGATGACACGCATCCCCAGGGATGCGGCGTTGGCCCCGAGGTCCACAGGGAGCGGCCTTCCCGTGTAGCTGCCGGTGCCGGGGACACCGTCGTGCGGGTGCTCCCGGTAGCGATACGCCGTGCCGAAGCCCTCGCAACCGACGGCCTCGGACAAGCCCCCGATCGATGCATACCCGTGGTTCTGAAGGATCACCACCTTGATCGGGATGTTCTCCTGCACCGCCGTCACGATCTCGGTGGGGTTCATCAGATAGGTGCCGTCGCCGACCAGCGCCCACACCGGCCGCCCCGGGGCTGCCATGGCCACGCCGATCGCCGCGGGGATCTCGTATCCCATGCAGGAGTACCCGTACTCGACGTGATACTGATCGCTGGCACGGCTCCGCCAGAGCTTGTGCAGGTCACCGGGGAGCGACCCCGCCGCGTTGATCACGATGTCGTCCGCGGTGACCAGGCCGTCGAGCACCCCGAGTACCTGTGGCTGGGTTGGCCGGGCCTCCGCGTCACGCACCTCGAACGCGGCGTCGACGCGGTGCTCCCAGCGTTCCTTGTCGTCGGTGTACTCCGTCTCGTAGCCGTGCTCCACTCGGTGGTCGCGCAGGGCGGCGGTGAGGGCTTCGAGCCCCGCGCGGGCATCGGCCACCAGCGGGAACCCAGCGAGCTTGTGGGCGTCGAAGCCCGTGATGTTGAGGTTGACGAAGCGGACCCCGGGATGGGCGAAGAGGGTGGCGGACGCGGTGGTGAAGTCGGAGTAGCGGGTGCCGACCCCGATGACGAGGTCGGCGGCACGGGCCAGTGCGTCGGCGGTGGCGGTGCCGGTGTGGCCGATGCCCCCGACGTCGGCGGCATGGTCGTAGCGCAGCGAGCCCTTGCCCGCCTGGGTGGAGGCGACAGGGATCCTGGTCGCGTCGGCCAGGTGCTTCAGCGCCTCCTCCGCCCCGCTGTGGTGCACTCCGCCGCCCGCGACGATCAGTGGCCGGCGGGCGTCGGCGATGGCCCGGACCGCCACGGCCAGTGCCTCCGGGTCGGGCTGGGGGCGGTGCACCCTCCAGACGCGTGCGGCGAAGAACTCCTCGGGCCAGTCGTACGCCTCGGCCTGCACGTCCTGCGGCAGTGCGAGGGTGACCGCGCCGGTCTCGGCGGGGTCGGTGAGGACCCGCATGGCGGTGAGGACGGCCGGGATGAGGGCTTCGGGCCGGCTGATCCGGTCGAAGTACCTCGACACGGGGCGCAGGGCGTCGTTGACGGAGACGTCTCCCGCGTACGGGACTTCGAGCTGCTGGAGTACGGGATCGGCCGGACGGGTCGCGAAGGCGTCACCCGGGAGCAGCAGCACGGGCAGCCTGTTGATGGTGGCGAGGGCCGCGCCGGTGACGAGGTTGGTGGCGCCGGGTCCGATGGAGGTGGTGACGGCGTGCGTGGAGAGCCGGCCGCACTGGCGGGCGTAGCCGACGGCCGCATGGACCATGGCTTGTTCGTTGCGGCCCTGGTAGTACGGCATGTCGGGACCGCTCTCCAGCAGGGCCTGGCCGATCCCGGCCACGTTCCCATGGCCGAAGATGCCCCAGGTGGCGCCGATCAGACGGCGGCGGTGGCCGTCGCGCTCCGTGTACTGGCGGGCCAGGAAGGCGACCAGCGCCTGGGCGGTGGTCAGGCGGCGGGTGCCGGGGCGGGGCGTGATCGGTCCCGTGCTCATCGGTAGCCCTCCGTGTGGTCGGGGTGGAAGCGGATCCGCCATTCACGCCCGGGCCCCGGGCCCGCCATGACGTTCAGGTAGTACATGTCATGTCCAGGCGCGGCGATCGACGGGCCGTGCCAGCCGTCCGGCACGAGCACGGCGTCGCCGCTGCGCACCTCGGCGAGCAGGTCCGTACCACCGGGGCGCGACGGCGACACCCGCTGGTAGCCGAAGCCGTGAGGTCCGTCGATCTCGAAGTAGTAGATCTCTTCCAGTCTGGTCTCCTCGCCCGGTCGGTGCTCGTCGTGCTTGTGCGGTGGATACGACGACCAGTTGCCGCCAGGGGTGAGCACTTCGACGGCGATGAGACGGTCGCATTCGAAGGAGTCGGCGGCGGCGAAGTTGTGCACCGTGCGGGCGCAGTCGCCCGTGCCGCGGTGCTCGACCGGGACCTCCGAGGCGGGGCCGTAGCGGGCGGGGAGCCGGCGCTCGCACTTCGCTCCGGCCAGGGCGAAGCGGCCTCCCGCGCCGGAGGCGATCTGTGCGTCGGTGTCACGCGGTAGGTAGGCGAAGTCGGTGACTCCGGCGAACGCGTCTTCCCGGCCCAGCAGTTCCATGGTCCGGTCCGCGAGCCGCACCGTACAGCCACCGCTGAGGGGAAGCACGATCCATTCGCTGTCCCCTGTGCTGAGCCGATGGGAACCGGCCGGAGGCAGCTCCAGCGTCCGCAGGGCGGAGTAGCCCCATCCGGCCGCCTGGGGGCTGATGTCGAGCGCATAGGGTCCTTCGGCGGCGGTGCCTGCCCGCAGATGCCGGTTGTGTGCCGGGCTGTCGGTGGGGTTCATGCGTCACCGTCCGATGCCTGATCCGCTGTGCCGACGGGGGATGCGGGGCCGGGCCCGGGGCCCGGTGTGCGTCCTTCGATCAGGGCGTCGACCTCGGACGGGTAGGGCATGGCGGAGGAGCAGGCGAGCCGGGAAGCGACGATCGCGCCCGCGGCGTTCGCGAACCGCATGGTGTGTTCCAGCTCCCAGCCGGCCAGCAGTCCGTGGACCATCGCTCCGCCGAACGCATCGCCCGCGCCGAGCCCGTTGACCACGTCGATCTGCACGGGAGGTACTTCCGCCGTGGTTCCATCCCGGTGCAGGGCGAGCACGCCCTTGGGTCCCTGTTTCACCACGGCCAGTTCGGCCCCGGCGTCGAGCAACGCGCGTGCCGCCGCGTGCGGTTCACACTCTCCCGTCGCGATCTCGCACTCGTCGAGGTTGCCGACGGCGACGGTCGCCCGCATGAGCGCCTCTGTGTAGAACGGGCGCGCCCGGCCGGGGTCCGTCCAGAACATGGGCCGCCAGTCCAGGTCGAAGACCGTGATGGCCGCACCCGCCGCGGACTTCGCGCGGTGCTCCAGTGCGGCAAGAGTCGCGGACCTGCTGGGTTCGTCGCAGAGTCCGGTGCCGGTCATCCAGAAGACCCGCGCGTCGGCGATCGCGGCCAGGTCGAGTTGCCCGGTGCGCAGTTCGAGGTCCGGGGCCTTGGGCTGGCGGTAGAAGTACAGCGGGAAGTCGTCCGGGGGGAAGATCTCACAGAAGGTCACGGGTGTGGGCAGCCCGGGGACGGCCGTCACCCATCGGTCGTCGACCCCGAACTCCCTGAGCGCCTCGTGGAGGTACGCGCCGAAGGCGTCCTGTCCGGTGCGTGTGATCACGGCTGCCCGGCGCCCGAGCCGCGCCGCCGCGACCGCCACGTTCGTGGCGGAGCCGCCGAGGAACTTCCCGAAGGTCTCGACCCGCGCCAGGGAGACCCCCGTCTGCAGGGGGTAGATGTCCACTCCGATCCGGCCCATCGTGATCACGTCGTACGGCTGAGGCGACCTCGATGGCTGCGACGATTGAGAGGGATGAGGCGGCTGAGGCATACGGGTCCCTTCGGTTCCACGTCGGCTGCACCCCGGTCTAACCCCCGTTCCCGAAGGCTGTCAACATTTTGTCCTTACATTCGGACGAAAGCTTGACACCTTTCCGAAGCGGCCGGAAAGCTGACCGCCATGACCTCCTCCGCCCCTTCGCTCCACCGCATCCGGATCGGGTCGGCCCCTGACTCCTGGGGTGTGTGGTTCCCCGAAGACCCGCAGCAAGTGCCCTGGCGGCGCTTCCTCGACGAGGTGGCGCAGGCGGGCTACGAGTGGATCGAGCTCGGCCCCCACGGCTATCTCCCGACCGACCCCGCCCGGCTCACCGAGGAGACCGTGTCACGCGGACTGAGGGTCTCCGCGGGAACCGTGTTCACCGGGCTGCATCACGGGCCCGCCGTCTGGGACGAGACCTGGGCCCGTGTCGCCGATATCGCCGCGCTGACCCGGGCGATGGGTGCCGGGCACCTTGTGGTCATCCCCTCTTTCTGGCGCGACGACAAGACAGGTGCGGTACGGGAGGACCGGACACTCACCGCAGAGCAATGGCACCACCTCACCACCCAGACGGAGCGCCTGGGGCGGGAGGTCCGCGACCGCTTCGGGTTGCGCATCGTGGTCCACCCGCACGCGGACACCCACATCGACAGCGAAGAGAACGTCAACCGCTTCCTCGACGCGACCGACCCCGGTCTGGTGTCCCTCTGCCTGGACACCGGGCACTACGCCTACTGCGGCGGTGACAGCGTCAAGCTCATCGAGACCTACGGCGAGCGGATCGGATATCTCCACCTCAAGCAGGTGGATCCGGAGATCCTCGCCTCGGTCGTCGCAGACGAGGTGCCATTCGGACCGGCGGTGGCGCGGGGCGTGATGTGCGAACCGCCGTCCGGTGTCCCGGCGCTGGAGCCGGTGCTCGCCGCGGCCGGGCGGCTGGACGCCGAACTGTTCGCCATCGTCGAGCAGGACATGTACCCCTGCCCTCCCGACAAACCCTTCCCGATCGCCGCACGCACGCGACGCTTCCTGCGCTCCTGCGGAGCCTGAGCGAAAGGCGCCCCACCGGGCAGCGCCCGGCATTCCGGTCTCGTACTCCCGTGCGTCAACTGCCGGATGACGGAGACTTCGTCACATCGATGGCCGTCTCGTCACACATGTCTCCATTACGCGGGCCTTCCGTCACAGGCTCTCGACAGCCGCTCCCTCCTCCTCGGTGCGATTCGTTCATAGGACACCGGCTCGGTGATCACCGGTGCTCGCGTCGCAGCCCGTCCGGCGGCTTCCTCTGGCCGCCACTGCGGCGCGCGCAGGGAGGTGCCTCATATGACGGACAATCGACTGTGGTCCTACAAGGACATCGCCGCACACATCCGGGTGCAGCCGGACACGGTTCGCTCCTATCGCAAGCACGGACTCCTACCGCCGCCCGACCATGTCGAGGCGGGAAAGCCGTACTGGTACGCGGATACCATCCGCATCTGGGTCGCCAACCGTCCCGGCAATAGATCCCGCAGGGAGTGAACAGGCTCAGGAACAGGCGGGCCCCGCCACAGCGGGGCCCCGAACCTTCGCCCGGACAGGCCCTAACCCACCGGGGCGCTGTCCCGGTCCAGGTCACTGAGCGGCGCCTCCTCGGAGGCCCCCTTCGCCGGCGCGGGCTCGGATATCCCGCCCTCGCTGATGCCGAATCTGGCGTGGAAGGCCCGCAGCGGAGCCGGTGCCCACCAGGTCGCACGGCCCGTCAGCTTCATCACCGAGGGCACCAGCAGGCTGCGCACCACCGCCGCGTCCATCAGCACGGCCAGGGCGATTCCCAGGCCGAGCATCTTGGTGTTGGTCACCCGCGAGGCTCCGATCGCCACCATCACCACGGCGAGGATCACCGCAGCGGCGGTGATCAGCCCACCTGTGCGTCGCAGGCCGTAAGCCACCGCGTGCTCGTGGTCCCCCGTGCGGTCGTACTCCTCCTTGATCCGCGAGAGCAGGAACACTCCGTAGTCCATGGAGAGGCCGAAGGCGACACAGAACATCAGGACGGGCAGGGTGGTCTCGATATCACCGGTCGAGGTGAAGGCAAGCGGCCCGGAGAGATGGCCCTCCTGGAAGATCCACACGACTGCCCCGAACATCGCCGTGAGGCTCAGCCCGTTGAGGACGACCGCCTGGAGAGGGATCAGCACGCTGCCCGTCAGCAGGAAGACCAGCAGCAGGGTGACGACCGCGATGATGGCCGCCGCCCAGGGCAGCCGCTCTCCGATGGCCGCCTTGGAGTCGACCAGCATCGCCGCCGCACCCGCGACCGACGTCTCGAAGGGGGCCGGCTGCGCACGCAGCTCCCGCACCAGATCCTGGGTCTGCTGACCGACGGCCTTCTCCTCGGGCAGCACCGTGAAGGACGCGTTCGTCCCCGAGACCAGGGGCCCTTCCACCCGCAGCACTCCGGGAAGACCCTCGATGCGGGCGCGGTATTCGGCGTACTGCGCCCCCGTGGCCGCCCCCTCGGCGAACACCTCCAGCCCACCACCGGGGCTGCCGGGGAATCCATCCCTGATGTGCTGCTGCACCACACGCGACTCGGCGTTGGTCGGCAACTGGCGGTCGTCGGCCGGGCCGAACTTCGCCCCCAGGAAGGGCAGCCCGAGGAGCACCAGAACGGCGGTCGTGAGCACCGCGAACACAGGAGCCCTGCGCATCACCAGGGCGACCACCCGTCCCCACCGGGTGCCTTCACCACTGTCCGCGGATCGGGCGGGGGCCTGCTTGCCGCTGCGCGCTCGCAGCAGACGGCGCAGGTCCAGCGCGTTCACCCGCTCCCCCAGCAGCATCAGTACGGCGGGCAGCAGGATCAGTGCCGCCGCCGCGGCCAGCAGGACCACGGCGATCCCGGCATACGCGAACGACCGGAGGAAGTACTGCGGGAAGACCAGCATCGCGGCCAGCGAGACCGCCACCGTGAGCGCGGAGAACAGGACCGTGCGACCGGCGGTGCGCAGGGTGATGCCCACGGCCTGACGGGTCGCCGCCCCGGCTGCGAGCTCCTCGCGGAACCTGCGCACGATGAAGAGGGCGTAGTCGATGGCGAGCCCGAGACCCATGGCCGTCGTGAGGTTCAGTGCGAACACCGAGACGTCGGTGAAGACGGTGAGGCCGTTCAGGATCGCGTTCGTACCGAGGATCGCGACCACACCGACCACCAGCGGCAGCAGCGCGGCGACCGCACTGCCGAACACCATGACGAGCAGCACCAGGGTCACCGGCAGGGCGATGATCTCGGCCCGCAGCAGGTCCTCCTGGATGATCGTCTGCATGTCGTGCATGACCGCGACCGGGCCGCCGATGGAGACCTCCACGGGACCGTGCGTGCCCCGGTAGCCGGGCGCGATACGCTCCAGCACCTTTCCGGCCGCCTTCTCGTCGCCCTCGACCCGGGCTGCGATCAGTGCCTCGCGGCCGTCCTCGGAGCGCAGCGCGGGCGATCTGCCCTGCCAGTACGAACTGACACCCCTGACACCCTCCTCGCCGGAGAGCCGCTGCATCAGGCGCGCCGCCTCGGCGGCCACGGCGGGGTCATCCACACCCTTGCGCCCGCTGTCGACGAGCAGGAGCAGGTTGGGCCGTGCATCGGGAAACTCGCGATCGAGTGCCTTGGCGGCATAGCTCGACTGCGAGTCCGGATCCTCCCAGCCACCGCTGCTCAGACGGTCTGCGGCCCCACTGCCCGCGAACACGGCGAGCGCCGTGACGACCAGCGCGAGGAGCAGCGACAGCCGTGGGCGCGCTGTGACGAAGCGTGTCCAGCGGCCAAGGCGCGGTCCGCTGTTGACTACAGACATGGTGCGGTGTCCCCTTCACCGAGACCGGTGCGCCGCAGCTGGCACGCGGGCAGGCATCACTGGTCGGCCATTGCCATAGACTGACAAACACGAGTCATCACTCGCGTTTCACCAGAATGCGAGCGACCTCTCGTGTTTGTCAACCGTGATCGGAAGCCGGGGATCGGTGATGCACATGCCGGACAAGCCCAAGAGGGGACAGAAGGCGGCGGACGGGACATCGACGCGATCCACAGCGGACGCGGCGGAAGAGCACGCCCAGACCACCGACTCCACTCAGCCGCGCCGCCGCCAGGCCCGTGGTGAGCGCCGTATCGCCCAGCTCCTGAAGGCTGCGGCGGACGTCTTCTGCCGTAGCGGCTACACCGCGGCCAGCACCAACGCCATCGCCCGAGAGGCGGGAGTCTCGCCCGGCACGCTGTACCAGTTCTTCCCCAACAAGGAAGCCATCGCCGTGGAGCTGGGCGGGCAGCTGCTGCAACGCTGGCGTGAGTCCTACGGGACGGTCTTCGAGGAGCTCGACACCACGCTCCCACCGGACCGCCTGCTGGACTCGTTCCTCGATCCGCTCATCGCGTTCATCTGCGAACACCCGGCCTTCACCGTCCTCATGCACGGTTCCGAGATCCCGGGCCGGATCACCGAGGAGCACGATGCCGTGCACTCGGCGCTGCTCGTCCGGGTCGAACAGATCCTCGGGGAACTGCACCCCGCGTCCCCGCCGGACGTACTCCACAGGACGGCGAACTTCGTGTTCGCCGTGGTGAAGTCCGGCCTCGAGCTGATCCTCGCCCACGAGGGAGCCGAGCGGGCGGGCTACATCACCGAGCTGAAGACCGCGCTGCTGCGGTATCTGTCACCACTGTTCGACGCCGGAGCCCTGGCGGCAGCGGAGCGTCCGGACAGGAGCGGGTGAGGGAGGCGCGCGGGCGGCACGAAGGACGGGCAGCGGAAGAGCTCGCGTTTATACCCCCTAGGGGTATAGTCTGATGAGCATGGGGTGTCCCGGCATTCCCAGGAGCCCCTGACGCACCACACTTGTTGCACGATGTGGTCGCGGAACACGACACGCCCTCGATGAGGAGAACGCCATGACCGCCGAGACGACGACCGAAACGCCCGAGGCCACCGGCTCCTGCTGCTCCCCCGGCGGCTCATGCCACGACGGCGCGGCGGATATCGGTCTGGGCGCGACCACCGCGGTCTACGAGGTGAAGGGCATGACCTGCGGCCACTGCGAAGGGGCGGTGTCGAGCGAGATCTCCGAGATCACGGGCGTGATCTCGGTGGAAGCGGCGGCTGCGACCGGACGGGTCACCGTCGTCTCCGAGGCTCCGCTCGACGAGTCCGAGGTGCGCGCCGCCGTCGACGAGGCGGGCTTCGAACTCGTCGCCCAGCCCTGACCTGACACCACCGTGCTTCCGGCCTGGCCGCACCCGTACCCCTGGTGCGGCCGGTCCCGCGTTTGGAGCAACAGCCATATGAGCAGCACCGCAACTGACCACTCGGCCGCAGCCACGCCCCGGATCGAACTCCTGATCGGCGGCATGACCTGTGCTTCCTGCGCGGCCCGGGTCGAGAAGAAGCTCAACCGCATGAGCGGCGTCACGGCGACGGTGAACTACGCCACGGAGAAGGCGCGCGTCTCCTACAGCGCGGGCACGGAGGTGCCCGACCTGATCGCCGTGGTCGAGAAGACCGGCTACACGGCGACGCCCGTGCCCGCACCAACCGCCGACGCCCGTGCGGACACCGGCGCCGCCACGGAACCCGCCCCCGAGCCGCCGTCGCCGCCCACCATGCAAGCGAGCACCCCGGCCGCCGGCGAGCAGGATTCCGCCGCGCCGAGGAGCCTGCCCGACGCAGCACCCCCCGCCGCGCCCGCGCCCGCCGCGGCCGAGACCAACGCCGCGCTCGTCCTCGCCGGTCTGCGGCAGCGGCTCACCGTTTCCGCGCTGCTGGCCGCCCCCGTCATCCTGATGGGAATGATTCCGGCCCTCCAGTTCGAGAACTGGCAGTGGCTCTCCCTCACGCTGGCCGCCCCGGTCGTGGTCTGGGGCGGGCTGCCGTTTCACCGCGCCGCCTGGACCAACCTCCGGCACGGCGCGGCCACCATGGACACCCTGGTCTCACTCGGCACGCTGGCGGCCTTCACCTGGTCGCTGTGGGCCCTGTTCTTCGGCCATGCCGGGATGCCCGGCATGCGTCACGGCTTCGATTTCACCGCCTCGGCAGCCGGCGCGGACAGCTCTTCGGCCATCTACCTCGAGGTCGCCGCGGGCGTCATCACCTTCCTCCTGCTCGGCCGCTACCTGGAAGCGCGGGCCAAGCGGAAGGCCGGCTCCGCCCTGCGCGCCATGCTGGAACTCGGCGCCAAGGACGTCGCCGTGCTCAGGGGCGGTACGGAGGTACGCGTGCCTGCCGCCCAGCTGTCCGTGGGCGACCTGTTCGTCGTACGCCCCGGGGAGAAGATCGCCACCGACGGCACCGTGGTCGAGGGCTCCTCGGCCGTCGACCCGTCGATGCTGACGGGCGAGTCGGTGCCGGTGGACGTGACCGTCGGTGACGATGTCACCGGCGCCACCGTCAACACATCAGGACGGCTCCTCGTCAGGGCGACCCGTGTCGGCGCCGACACCCAGCTGGCCCGGATGGCGCGGATGGTCGAGGACGCCCAGAACGGAAAGGCCGCGGTACAGCGTCTTGCCGACCGCATCGCGGCCGTCTTCGTACCGGCCGTGCTGCTGATCGCGCTGGGCACCCTGGTGGTCTGGCTGCTGACCACCAACGACACCGCAGCCGCCTTCACCGCGGCCGTCGCCGTGCTGATCATCGCCTGCCCCTGCGCGCTGGGACTGGCCACGCCGACCGCCCTGATGGTGGGGACGGGGCGCGGCGCACAGCTCGGGATCCTCATCAAGGGTCCCGAAGTCCTGGAGTCGACCCATGTGGTCGACACCGTCGTACTCGACAAGACCGGAACGGTCACCACCGGCCGGATGCGGCTGCGCGACGTCCTTGTCACCGGCGCCGCCACCGAGGAGGAGCTGCTGCGGTTCGCCGGAGCCCTGGAGAACGCCTCGGAGCACCCCGTCGCACGGGCCGTCGCGGCCGGCGCTCAGGACCGGCTGGGCACCGGCGGCCTGCCGGCCCCCGAGGCGTTCGAGAGTGTTCCCGGCCTCGGTGTGCGCGGCGTGGTCGAGGGCCGCGCCGTCCTGGTGGGCCGGGCTCCTCTTCTCCGGGAAGCGGGCATCGAGCCGCCACCCGAGCTCACCGACGCCTCTTCGGCTGGCACTGCGGTCGCCGTCGCCTGGGACGGAAGCGCCCGCGGGGTGCTGGTCGTGGCCGACGAGGTGAAGGAGACCAGCGCGGAGGCCGTCACCCGGCTGCGTGCCCTGGGCCTGCAGCCGGTCCTCCTGACGGGTGACAACGGCACGGTGGCCCGGGCGGTCGCCGCCGAGGTCGGTATCGACGAGGTCTACGCCGAGGTGCTGCCGCAGGACAAGGTCGCCACGGTACGGCGACTCCAGGCCGCGGGCCGAAAGGTCGCCATGGTGGGTGACGGGGTGAACGACGCGCCGGCACTGGCCGCCGCGGACCTCGGTCTGGCCATGGGGACCGGCACCGACGCCGCCATCGAGGCGGGGGATCTCACGCTCGTGAGCGGGGATCTCCTCGTGGCCGCGGATGCCATCAGGCTCTCCCGGCGCACTCTCGCCACCATCAAGGGGAACCTCTTCTGGGCCTTCGGCTACAACGTCGCGGCCCTGCCGCTGGCCGCCGCCGGACTGCTGAATCCCATGATCGCCGGATTCGCCATGGCTTTCTCATCCGTTTTCGTGGTCAGCAACAGCCTTCGTCTGCGATCCTTCACGTGATACACAGGACCTTCACAAAGAGATCCAGATCACAGATATTTGTGGGTAACCATTCGGGCTCTTCGCGAGTCTAAGTGGGCGATGCCAGAACGTCTTGGGGGACGTTCACGGGATGTCTTGGGGGACGTCCCAGGCAAGCGTTGGCCGGGGCACGTAGACCGGGGAGCTTTGAGCGGCCCTCCCGACATACGTACCCCGGCAGACCGCGCGAAGAGCTTCTGCTGAGTACCAAGCAGCAGACGCCCGGCCCGGATCCCGTGGGGGGAATCCGCACCGGGGATATGGGAAGCGCCCCGTTCGCCGACCCGTGGGGGGATCGGCGGCGGGGCGCTTCTTCGCTACTGCTTCGTCCAGATGTTCGAAAGTGAGCGCACGCGTCGTGTCAGCGGGCCTCTACGGGCACGAAGTCGCGCAGGACCTCGCCCGTGTAGATCTGGCGGGGACGACCGATGCGGGAACCGGGCTCCTTGATCATCTCGTGCCACTGGGCGATCCAGCCGGGCAGCCGGCCGAGCGCGAAGAGCACCGTGAACATCTCGGTCGGGAAGCCCATGGCCCGGTAGATCAGACCGGTGTAGAAGTCCACGTTCGGGTAGAGCTTGCGCTCGACGAAGTAGTCGTCGGAGAGGGCGTGCTCCTCGAGCTTGAGCGCGATGTCGAGCAGCTCGTCGGACTTGCCGAGGGCCGACAGCACGTCGTGGGCGGCAGCCTTGATGATCTGGGCGCGGGGGTCGAAGCTCTTGTACACCCGGTGGCCGAAGCCCATCAGGCGGACGCCGTCCTCCTTGTTCTTCACCTTCCGGATGAAGGTGTCGACATCGCCACCGCTGGTCGCGATGCCCTCGAGCATCTCCAGCACCGACTGGTTGGCGCCGCCATGCAGCGGGCCCCACAGGGCGGAGATACCGGCCGAGATCGAGGCGAACATGTTCGCCTGCGAGGAGCCGACCAGCCGCACGGTGGAGGTCGAGCAGTTCTGCTCGTGGTCCGCGTGCAGGATGAGCAGCTTGTCGAGGGCGGCGACAACGACCGGGTCGAGCTCGTATTCCTGCGCCGGGACCGAGAAGGTCATCCGCAGGAAGTTCTCGACGTACCCGAGGTCATTGCGCGGGTAGACGAAGGGGTGACCGATCGACTTCTTGTACGCGTACGCCGCGATCGTCGGGAGCTTGGCGAGCAGCCGGATCGTGGAGATGTTCCGCTGCTTCTCGTCGAAGGGGTTGTGGCTGTCCTGGTAGAACGTCGACAGCGCGCTCACCACGGACGACAGCATCGCCATCGGGTGCGCGTCGCGCGGGAAGCCGTCGAAGAACCGCTTGACGTCCTCATGCAGCAGGGTGTGCTGGGTGATCTCGCCCCGGAAGGCGGACAGCTCGTCGACCGTCGGGAGCTCACCGTTGATCAGCAGGTAGGCCACCTCGAGGAAGGTGGAGCGCTCCGCCAGCTGCTCGATCGGGTAGCCGCGGTAGCGCAGGATGCCCTGCTCGCCGTCGAGGTAGGTGATCGCGGACTTGTAGGCGGCAGTATTGCCGTAACCGCTGTCCAGGGTCACCAGACTGGTCTGCGCCCGGAGCTTCCCGATGTCGAAGCCCTTGTCGCCAACGGTGCTCTCGACCACCGGGTAGGTGTATTCACCGTCCGCGTACCGCAGTACTACAGAGTTGTCGCTCACGTCATCCCTCACCGACGTAGTGCCTCTTCTTCGAGGTGCCCTGACTGTCTCTACCATCCCCCATTCGGCAGAGGAGAGTGCACTCGGGGTCGACCAAAGGGCCGACTGGCGGCACTCAGTGCCGTCAACCTTCTCATCCTGCCCCCTTCGCCCCAGTTCCGGAAGCGTTAGGTGATCTTTCCCACGGCCCTGTCACCCATCAGCCGGTGATCAAGCGCGGTAAACCGCCTGCCTGCGGAAACGGTGCGCACGGCCTGTCCAATGGCCTTGCGGGAGCCGACGAGCACCACGAGCTTCTTGGCGCGGGTGACCGCCGTGTACAGGAGGTTCCGCTGGAGCATCATCCAGGCGCTGGTGGTGACCGGAATCACCACCGCCGGATACTCGCTGCCCTGTGACCGGTGGATCGTCACGGCGTACGCATGCGCGAGCTCGTCCAGCTCGTCGAAGTCGTAGGGCACCTCCTCGTCCTCGTCGGTCAGCACGGTCAGCCGCTGTTCGACCAGATTGAGCGAGGTCACCACACCGACCGTGCCGTTGAAGACTCCGTTCCTCCCCTTCTCGTAATTGTTGCGAATCTGGGTGACCTTGTCGCCCACACGGAACACCCGGCCGCCGAAGCGCTTCTCCGCCAGGTCGGGCCGAGCCGGGGTGATCGCCTGCTGCAACAATCCGTTGAGAGTCCCCGCGCCGGCAGGCCCCCGGTGCATGGGGGCGAGTACCTGTACGTCACGACGGGGGTCCAGGCCGAACCGCGCGGGGATGCGCCGGGCGGCGACATCCACGGTGAGCCGCCCCACCTCCTCGGTGTCGTCCTCGACGAACAGAAAGAAGTCATCGAGACCCTGGGTCAGCGGCGGTGTCCCGGAGTTGATGCGGTGAGCGTTGGTGACCACACCTGACTGCTGCGCTTGCCGGAAGATCCGGGTCAGCCGAACGCTGGGGACCGGCCCCGAGTCCGCGAGGAGGTCCCTGAGCACCTCACCCGCGCCCACACTGGGCAGCTGGTCCACATCCCCCACCAGCAGCAGGTGCGCACCGGGGGCCACGGCCTTCACCAGCTTGTTGGCGAGCAGCAGATCCAGCATGGACGCCTCGTCGACGACCACCAGATCGGCGTCGAGCGGCCGGTCCCGGTCATACGCCGCGTCACCACCGGGCTTGAGCTCCAGCAGCCGGTGCACGGTGGACGCTTCGGCTCCCGTGAGCTCCGAAAGACGCTTCGCCGCACGCCCGGTGGGCGCGGCGAGCACCACCTTCGCCTTCTTGGCCCGTGCGAGCTCCACGATCGAGCGCACCGTGAAGGACTTGCCGCAGCCCGGCCCTCCGGTGAGCACCGCCACCTTGCGGGTGAGCGCGAGCCGCACGGCCTGCTGCTGCTCCGCCGCGAGCTCGGCACCCGTCCGATCGGCGAGCCAGGCCAGCGCCTTGTCCCATTCGACGTCCTGGAACCCCGGCATCCGGTCCCCGTCCGTACGCAGGAGCCGGAGCAGCTGGGCGGTGAGGGACAGCTCGGCACGGTGGAACGGCACCAGGTAGACGGCGGTGACCGGGTCACCCCCCTCGGGATCCGGGACCTGTTCGCGTACGACGCCCTCCTCGTCGGCCGCGAGCTCGGCGAGGCAGTCGATGACCAGGCCCGTGTCGACCTGGAGCAGTTTCACCGCGTCGGCGATCAGCCGCTCCTGGGGAAGGAAGCAGTGTCCCTGGTCCGTGGACTGCGACAGGGCGTACTGGATTCCGGCCTTGACCCGGTCGGGGCTGTCGTGAGGTATGCCGACGGCCTGGGCGATCCGGTCAGCGGTCAGGAAGCCGATGCCCCAGACATCCGCGGCGAGGCGGTACGGCTGGTTCTTCACCACGGAGATCGAGGCGTCTCCGTACTTCTTGTAGATGCGCACGGCGATGGAGGTCGAGACGCCGACCCCCTGGAGGAAGACCATGACCTCCTTGATGGCCTTCTGCTCCTCCCATGCCGCGCCGATCATCCGGGTCCGCTTCGGTCCGAGGCCGGGGACCTCGACGAGCTTCCCGGGCTCCTGCTCGATGACGTCGAGGGTGTCCGCCCCGAAGTGGTCGACGATGCGCTCGGCGATCCTGGGTCCGATCCCCTTGATGAGCCCCGATCCGAGATAGCGGCGGATCCCTTGGATCGTGGCGGGGAGGACCGTGGTGTAGTTCTCCACCGTGAACTGCTTGCCGTACTGGGGGTGGGAGCCCCAACGGCCTTCCATGCGCAGCGACTCGCCGGGCTGCGCGCCGAGAAGTGAGCCGACCACCGTGAGGAGGTCTCCGCTGCCGCGGCCGGTGTCGACGCGGGCGACCGTGTACCCGTTCTCCTCGTTGGCGTAAGTGATCCGCTCGAGGACCCCTTCGACGACTGCCAGGTTGGACATGAGCCGACGCTACC
This sequence comes from Streptomyces sp. NPDC059828, assembly GCF_042731955.1. NCBI lineage: Bacteria > Bacillati > Actinomycetota > Actinomycetes > Kitasatosporales > Streptomycetaceae > Streptomyces > Streptomyces sp. NPDC059828. Next base: position 43,801 of record NZ_JBHWIW010000028.1, read on the forward strand.
GTCCGGGTCCGACAGCGCGTACGGCCTGTGGGCAACTCTGAGCCCCCGCGGTGCGGCTGGGCCTCTTTTGCCGCCAGCTCAAGGGGCCCGGCCGTACGGCCGGGCCCCGTTCACTCCCCCATCGTCGGGCCCTTCAGATCCCCCCGGATCCCCCCTTGAGCCCTGACGACGACTACGACTCATGTCACGCCAGAAGGGTTGCACGATTGCGAGCTGTTATTTTTTCGGGATTAAGGGCATGGCCCGATCTCCCCCGGAGGTAGCGATGACAGTCACGCTGGCGGATGTGGCGGCCCGCGCCCGGGTGTCTCCGGCGACTGTGTCCCGGGTCCTCAACGGCAACTACCCCGTGGCCGCGACCACTCGGGACCGGGTGCTCCGGGCCGTCGACGAGCTCGACTACGTACTCAACGGTCCGGCCCGCTCGCTCGCCGCGGCCACATCCGATCTCGTCGGCATCCTCGTCAACGACATCGCCGATCCGTTCTTCGCGACCATCGCCGGGGCGGCGCAGACAGCGATCGGGGAGGGCGCGTCCGGGCGCGGGGGCGGGGAGAAGCTGGCGGTGGTCTGCAACACGGGCGGCTCGGCCGAGCGCGAGCTGACATATCTCACCCTGCTGCAACGGCAGCGTGCGGCGGCGGTGATCCTCACCGGAGGAGCGCTGGAGGACCCGGACCATACCGCCGCGATGTCGGTGAAGCTGGCGAAGCTCGCCGCCGCGGGCACGACCGTGGTGCTCTGCGGGCGCCCGCCCCTGCCGGACGGGCCCGGGACCGCGACGCTCTCCTTCGACAACCGCGACGCAGGACGGCGGCTCACCGAGCATCTGATCGCGCTGGGGCATCGCCGGATCGGCTACATCGCGGGACCTGCGCAGCGGACGACGACACGGCACCGTCTCGAGGGGCACCGGGCCGCCCTGGCCGGGGCGGGGGTCGGCGAAGGCGAGGGACGGGGCGGGAATCGTCTCACGGTGCACGGATCGTACGAACGCCGCTCGGGCTACGACGCGGCACAGGAGTTGCTGCGCCGCGACCCGGGCCTCACGGCGATCGCGGCGGCCAACGACACCGTCGCCCTCGGCGCCTGCGCCGCACTTCGCGAGAAGGGCCTGCGTGTTCCGGAGGATGTGTCGGTGGCGGGCTTCGACGACCTGCCGTTCTCGGTGGACGCGGTTCCGGCGCTGACGACGGTGCGGCTGCCGCTGTACGAGGCAGGGGTACGGGCGGGCCGGCTGGCCGTGGGCACGGAGGCACCGCCGCCGGGCGGTGTCGCGATGATCGGCGCCGAGCTGATGGCACGGGCCTCGACGGCGCCGCCACCGGCGACGTGACGGGACCGTGAGCTCGGATGGGCCCGGGGCGCCGCGAGTTATCCACAGGCCTTGTCCGGCGTTGCCGCTCGAACCTAGCCTTGACTCAGTCAAAGGAAAGGTCGGGGTGGATCATGACAGTTCAGGACATTCGCGCGTTCAACCGCTTCTACACGAACCTCATCGGCGCTCTCGACTACGGCAAGCAGCTGCACACGCCCTTCACCCTGACCGAGTCGCGGGTGCTGTACGAGCTGGCGCATGCTCCGCGCACCGACGCCGCGGATCTGCGCCTGGAACTCTCCCTGGACGCCGGATACCTGAGTCGCCTCCTCGGCAGGTTCGAGCGGGACGGACTGGTCGAACGGGCTCCCTCGGAGCCGGACTCACGACGGCAGCGCATCACGCTCACCGACCGGGGACGTGAGGCGACCGCGCTGCTGGACGAGCGGTCACGGGAGGCCGTCGGCCGGCTGCTGACCGATGTGGCGGAGGACGACCGGCCACGGCTGAGCGAGGCGATGCGTACGGTGCGGGACATACTGGGCGAGGTCCGCCCCCGACCGGACGGCCGTCGGGGAGAGCTCGTGCTGCGTGATCCGGTCCCCGGTGATCTGGGCTGGATAGTCCAGCGCCACGGCGCGCTGTACGCAGCGGAGTTCGGCTGGAACACCGACTTCGAAGGACTGGTCGCCCGGATAGTCGCGGACTTCGCCCAGGACCACGATCCGCATCTGGAACGGGTGTGGATAGCCGAGCTGGACGGGCGGCCGGCCGGTTCGGTGATGTGCGTACGGGACGAGGCACCGGCCACGGCGCGGCTGCGGCTGCTGCTGGTCGAGCCGGAGGCCCGGGGGCACGGTCTCGGGGACCGGCTGGTGGGTGCGGTCGTCGACTTCGCCCGCGAAGCCGGTTACCGCGAGCTGGTGTTGTGGACGAACGACGTCCTCACGGCGGCCCGCAAGATCTACCAGCGAGCCGGATTCACGCTTGTCACGGAGAAGCCCCACCGCTCCTATGGCGCCGAGCTCGTCGGTCAGGACTGGCGGCTTGCCCTCCAGGAAGGTGCCGCCGGTTGAGTCTCACAAGCCATCGGCGCTGCTGACGGCGAGGCGGGAGCACCCGGAGTCACCGGACAGGACCGGGGGTGGGCGCGACATGGCAAGCGCCGGGAACCCGCGGCACACCGGTGCCGTCCAAGTGCCGCGCCGCGGGTGGGGCCCTGGCCGGGCCCCGGGCTTCGCAGAGCGGTGTCGGCGCTCGCTGCTGGTCGCGATCGCCGACTCACCCCTACCGGCCGCCCTGCGTTCGACGGCGCGGTCCGTCACCGGTGTCCCCCCTCCCTGACACCGGTGGCGGCCCATGACGCGCCGTCTGCCCGGGTGCCTCTTCCGCTCGCATACCGTGACAGGCGTTACTTTTCCTACCGGCATGGCTTCTTGGAAGCGTCCTTCGTGGAAGGAGCACCAGTGCAGGACCGGACCACCCCCTCAAGACGAACCGTCCTCGCGGCGACGGCCGCTGCCGCCGTGACAGCCGCAGGCGCCTCGGCTCTCACGCTCGCCCCCACCCCTGGCTTCGCCGACTCCCGGAGCCGCCTCGAGCAGCTCATCTCCCGGATGAGCTTGGAGGAGAAGGTCGGCCAGCTCTTCGTGATGCGGGTGTACGGGCACTCCGCCACCACCCCGGACCCGGCCGATGCCGATGCCAACCTCCGGGAGATCGGGGTCCGGAACGCCGCCGAGCTGATCCGGCGCTACCACGTGGGCGGGATCATCTACTTCGCCTGGGCGCACAACACCCGGGACCCGCAACAGATCGCCGGTCTCTCCAACGGCATCCAGCGGGCGGGCCTCGAGCAGGCCACACCCATCCCGCTGCTCATCTCCACGGACCAGGAGCACGGCGTTGTCGCGCGTGTCGGCAGACCCGCGACGCTGATGCCGGGCGCGATGGCGCTGGGGGCGGGCGGTTCGCGTGCCGATGCCCGCGAGGCCGCACGGATCGCAGGTGCGGAGCTGGCGGCGACGGGTATCAACCAGAACTACGCGCCCGTGGCGGATGTGAACGTCAACCCGGCCAACCCGGTCATCGGTGTCCGGTCCTTCGGCGCCGATCCAGACGCCGTCGCCGGGTTGGTCGCCGCCCAGGTGAAGGGGTACCAGAGCGCGGGAATCACCGCGACCGCCAAGCACTTCCCGGGCCACGGCGACACCATGGGCGACAGTCACTACGCCCTGCCCACCATCCAGCACACACGTGAGCAGTGGGACGAGCTGGACGCCCCGCCGTTCCGGGCTGCGATCGCCGCTGGGGTCGGATCGATCATGACCGCGCATATCGTGGTCCCTTCGCTCGACCCGAGCGAGGATCCGGCGACCCTCTCCCGCCCCATCGTGACCGGCATCCTGCGTGAGGAGCTCGGCTACGACGGCGTCGTCGTCACCGACGCCCTCGACATGGCGGGGGTCAGGCAGAGATACGGTGACGACCGCGTCCCGGTGCTCGCGCTCAAGGCGGGTTGCGACCAACTGCTGAACCCGCCGAAGCTGGATGTGGCCTGGAGCGCGGTCATCGAGGCCGTCAGAAGCGGTGAACTGACCGAGCGGCGCCTCGATGAGTCGCTGATGCGCATCCTCCAACTGAAGACGAGACTGGGCCTGCTGCGCCATCCGTTCGTGTCCCCTCGAGAAGTGGTCCGCACCGTCGGGGCCAGGGCCCATCTCACGGCCGCCGACCGGATCGCCGGACGGACCACCACTCTGCTGCTGAACGAGAAGGGGCTGCTGCCGCTGTCCCGCCGGAGCCATCCCCGGGTCCTGGTCGTCGGCGCCGATCCGGCCTCGCCCTCCGGGACCACCGGGCCACCCACGGCCATCATCGCCAGGGCCTTCACCGCGCTGGGCTTCACCGCCGCAGCCCGGCCCACCGGCATCACACCCACCGGGGCGAACGTCAATGAGGCGGTGGCGGCAGCGGTCGGCGTGGACGTGGTCGTCGTGGTTACGTACAACCTCACGGCGGACAGCCCGCAGCGCACCCTGGTGTTCCGGCTTGCCGAGACCGGCGTGCCCGTGGTCACGGTGGCCGTCCGCAATCCCTATGACGTCGCGCAGTTGACCGGATCCGGTATCGCGGCCTCCCTGGCCGCATACGGCTGGACGGATGTGGAAGTGCGCGCCGCCGTGCGGGTGATGGCCGGGCGTGCCGGGCCCGAGGGCACACTGCCGGTTCCCGTGCCGCACGCGGAGGACCCGGCGCAGGTGCTGTATCCGACCGGATACGGGGTGATGTATTGACGTTCGGCGCCCGCGGAGGAGCAGACGGCCGCGCCCGGCCGGGTGTGGCACACCGTCGGCAGGGCGCGGCCCGCACGCGAAAGGTGCCGCTTGCCGCTACGGCCGTAGCGCGAACGGCTCCCGCTCATCGACCTGCTTGTCGAGCCTGGCGTCGTAGGGCGCCAGACGCTTCGCCAGGGCCGGGTTCTGCTGGACGGCCGCCGGGGCGACACCTGCCCAGTCCAGGATCCGCGCGGTCGCCTTGGCCCGGTCGGCCTCGGGCAGCCCGGCGACGGAGGCACCGTGGTTGCCCCCGGGCTCGGTGAAGACATGGGCGTCACGCGCCCCCTTACCGGGGCGGAACCGCTCCGCGCCCCAGGGGTCGTTCTCGCCGTACACCCAGATCATGTGCTTGGCGTGGTGACGGACCCAGCCGTCGATGTCACGCATCGCGTGCCGGTCGAAGGTCTTCATGGGTATCTCGCGGGGGACGTACACCCGCGGCGTGAAGTAGCCCGGGTAGCGCAGCAGATCCGCCAGCTGCGGCTGGCGCAGTGTGGGCGCCCCGAGCTGGGTGCCCGCCTGGTAGTAGTACGGGGTGTAGGACTCCAGGCCCGAGTCGGTGTAGGAGGCGAAGCCGGATATCGAGTCCAGCGAGTCGAAGAGTTCCTGGTCGCTCGCGGTCGCCGCGGCGGGCAGGGAAGCGCAGTCGGCAAGCAGGCTGTACTGCCAGAAGGCCCAGGCGTAGTCGGAGACCAGGCTCTCGAAGGCCTTGTCGAGCGACCCGATGGTCCGGAAGGTGCCGCCGTTGTCCTTGATCCAGGCACGGTATCCGGCGGTGAGCGCGGCGCGGCGCTTGCCGAGGGCCTCGCGCTGGATGGCGGTGAGGCGGTCGCGGCACTCCTTGGTCCCGACCTGCTCGAAGAACCGGTCATAGGCGGCGTCCGCACGGTCGTTGGCGTCGTTCGGGGCGACATAGGCAACCACGCCGTCCATGTCGCGCGGGTAGAAGCGCTCGTAGTACGTCGCCGTCATACCGCCCTTGGATGCGCCGGTGGCGATCCACTTCTTGGTGTAGATCTGCTTCAGCGCGGTGAAGACCCGGTGCTGGTCGCTCGCGGCCTGCCAGATGTCGAGCTTGCCCCAGTCGGCGGGCTGTGGCCGGGACGGAGTGAAGAATCGATACTCCATGTCGACCTGGTTGCCGTCGACGATCTGCGTAGGCTCGCGGCGGCGCGGGCTGGTGCCCACGTTGTAGCCGCTGGTGTAGAAGACGGTCGGACGGGCCGTGTCCTTGTGCAGCACGGTGATGCGCTGCTGGAACGTGCCCTTGGACGGGCGCCGGTGGTCGACCGGCTGGGTGTAGTCGAGCACGAAGTAGCGGTGGCCGGCGTACGGCTTCTCCTCGATCAGGCTCATCCCGGGGATCGCGAGGATCCGGTCCTTGATGTCCTGGGACGCTCCTGCCGGGCTCGCGCCCGGTTCGGCGGCGGTGGCCGCGGTCGTCGTCGCCCCGAGCATGCCAGTGAGCATGACAAGCGACAACAGCCATCTCAGCGCCTTGCGCATGCGCCCTCCCCTTAGTTCACAACGGTCGCGGTGAACCTAGCGAGAGCAACACCCATACCGCCAGACCCAGTTGACGCATCTGGCCAGGGGGCTCGGAAGACGCGGTTGACTCAGACGAGGAGCCAGCCAGTCGTGGCACCCACACCGGCGATGGCACCAGAGGCGCGGACGACACGGTGCAGCGCGTACACGGTCACCGGCCCCGCCTGCCTGGTGAACCGGCCCTTGTCCACGGCGGCGCGCGCCCCGCGAGGCTGGAGGCTGACCGACATCGCCCGTTTCGCACCGGGCCGCTTCGCGACGGTCATGGCGCACACATAGGCACGGTCCTTGTAGAGCCGCAGCTCTCCGGTCGCGAACTTCACGGTCTTGACGGGACGGCCGGAGCACCCGGAGGCCGCTTCCGCCATCTGGACACCGGGGCCGGCCGTCAGCAGGGTCCCCGCGACCACGAGCGCCGCACCGGTGTGCGCCACCAGTCTTCCGAACACTCTTGCTCCCCTCCCACGCCAGGCCGTACTGACGTACGACGCAACGATGGCCCGGACGGTTGCGGTCAGCTCGTCACCTCACGATCAGGTCGTCACACGACGATCAATTTTCGTCACGCCACCGCCACGCCGGAGTCAGGCCGGCGTGGGCTCCGCGGCGCCGATGAACGTCCGCCACAGCGCGGCATAGCTCCCGTCCTGCGCCAGGAGCTCCTCGTGCGTACCGTCCTCGACGACCCGCCCGTGGGCCATCACGACGACGCGGTCGGCGCGCGCGGCCGTCGTCAGCCGGTGGGCGACGACCAGGGTGGTGCGGCGCCCCGTGAGCCGGTCGGTGGCCTGGTTGACCTGAGCCTCCGTCGCCAGATCAAGGGCCGCCGTCGCCTCGTCCAGCAGCAGCACATCCGGGTCGACCAGCTCGGCGCGGGCGAGCGCGATCAGCTGGCGCTGACCGGCCGACAGATTGCGTCCGCGCTCGGCCACCTCGTGCAGATAGCCGCCCTCGAGTGTGGCGATCATGTCGTGCGCACCCACGGCCCGCGCCGCGGCCTCCACCTCGGCGTCCGTCGCCTCCGGGCGCCCGTAGGCGATGGCATCACGCACCGTACCGGCGAAGAGGTACGCCTCCTGCGGGACGATGCCGATCCGGTGCCGGTACGCCGTGAGGTCCACGTCGCGCAGATCGGTGCCGTCGGCGGTGACCCGGCCGCTCGTCGGGTCGTAGAACCTGGCCACAAGCTTGACCAGCGTCGACTTCCCCGCTCCGGTCTCACCGACGAACGCGACCGTCTGCCCGGCCGGGATCCGCAGGTCGATCCCGGTCAGCGCGCCTTCGTCCGGCGTCTTTTTTCCGCCGGCCCCAGCCGCGGCATCCACCTCGGCGCCCGCCAGGGATCCATAGGCGAAGCTCACGTCCTCGAAGGCGATCTCACCGCGCAGCGCCGGCACGTCGAGCGGCTGCTCGGCCTGCGCCGTGGACGTCGGCTCACGCAGCAGCTCCTGGATGCGCCCCAGCGACACCGTGGCCTGCTGGTAGCCGTCGAAGACCTGCGACAGCTGCTGCACCGGTGCGAAGAACAGATCGATGTACAGCAGATACGCGACCAGCGCACCCGTCGTGAGCGTGCCCGCCTCGATCCGCCCGGCCCCGACCACCAGCACCGCGGCCGCGGCCACGGAGGCCAGCAGCTGGACGAAGGGGAAGTACACGGAGATCAGCCACTGGCCGCGCACGCGCGCCGCGCGGTAGCTGTCGCTGCGCTCCGTGAACCTGCGGTTGCCCGACTGCTCCCGGCGGAACGCCTGGACGATGCGCAGTCCGCTGACCGACTCCTGGAGATCGGCATTGACGACGCTGATCCGCTCACGGGCGAGCTCGTACGCCTTCACGGACTGCTTGCGGAAGAACACCGTGCCGACGATCAGCACCGGCAGGGTCGCGAACACCACCAGGGCCAGCTGCACATCGATCACGACCAGCACGCCCATGATCCCGAGGAAGGTCACCACGGAGACGAAGGCGGTGACAAGACCCGTCTGGAGGAACGTGGACAGGGCGTCCACGTCCGTTGTCATCCGGGTCATGATCCGGCCGGTCAGCTCACGCTCGTAGTAGTCGAGCCCGAGCCGCTGGAGCTGCGCGAAGATCTTCAGCCGCAGCGCGTACAGGATGCGCTCGCCGGTACGGCCGGTCATCCGTGTCTCACCGATCTGCGCGGCCCACTGCACGAACACGGCGACGAGGCCGAGCGCGGAGGCCGCCCAGACGGCCCCCAGCGCCGCCCGCTCGACACCGTCGTCGATTCCGTGCCGGATCAGCACCGGCAGCAGCAGCCCCATGCCCGCGTCCACCGCGACCAGGAGCAGGCTGACCAGGAGCGGCGGCCCGAAGCCCCGCAGCAGTCTGCGCAGCCCGTACGAGCCGGACTCCTCCGGCAGCACCGCACGCGCCTCGTCGACCCGGGGTGTGTCCTCGGCCGGCGGCAGCGCGGCGACCTGGGCCAGCAGCTCCGGCGTGGCGCCGGTGACCTCGTCCTGTTCGGCCTCTTCCTTGCGGACCCACAGCGGCGGGGTGATACCCCGCTCGGCGTCGAACTCGGCGTCCATCTCGGCCCGCAGCGTGCGGTCCTCGGGGATCTCGACCTGGCGGGTGTGCCCCGGGGACACCCCGCCCAGCTCGTCGGGGTCGGTGAGCAGCCGCCGGTACAGCGCGGACCGCTCCTGCAACTCGTCATGCGTACCGATGTCGGCGAGGCGGCCGTCGTCCAGCACGGCGATCCGGTCGGCGAGGCCGAGGGTGGAGCGCCGGTGGGCGATCAGCAGTGTCGTCCGGCCCGCCATGACACTGCGCAGTGCCTCGTGGATCTCGTGTTCGACCCGCGCGTCCACGGCCGAGGTCGCGTCGTCCAGCAGCAGCAGACGGGGGTCGGCGAGGATGGCACGGGCCAGTGCGACGCGCTGGCGCTGGCCACCGGACAGGGTGAGCCCGTGCTCGCCGACCTTGGTGTCGTAACCGTGGGGCAGCTCGGCGATGAAACGGTCCGCCTGGGCGGTACGGGCCGCCTGGGCGACCTCCTCGTCCGTCGCGTCCGGCTTGCCGTACGCGATGTTCGCGCGGACGGTGTCGGAGAAGAGGAAGCTGTCCTCGGGCACCAGGCCGATGGCGGCGCGCAGCGACTCCAGGGTGAGCTCGCGGACGTCATGGCCGCCGACGAGCACGGCGCCGTGGGTGACGTCGTAGAAGCGCGGCAGCAGCAGCGAGACCGTGGATTTGCCGCTGCCGGAGGCACCGACCACGGCCACGGTCTCACCGGGCCTGATCTCCAGCGAGAAGCCGTCGAGCACCTGCCGGGCCGCACCACCGGTCGCGGATCCGGATACGGACCCAGCCCCGTCGCCGGGCCCGGAGCCAGCCCCGGACCCGTAGGAGAAGCTGACGTTGTCGAACTCCACCGACGCCGGGGCATCGGCCGGAAGCTCCTTGGTGCCGTCCTTGATGCTCGGCTCCGTGTCGATGAGTTCCAGGACCCGCTCCACACCCGCCCGTGCCTGCTGGGCCACGGTCAGCACCATCGCCAGCATCCGCACCGGGCCCACCAGCTGGGCGAGGTACGTGGAGAACGCGACGAACGTACCGAGCGTGATCTGCCCGCGGGTGGCCAGCCAGCCGCCGAGCGCCAGCATGGCCACCTGCCCGAGTGAGGGCACGGCCTGGAGGGCGGGGGTGTAGCGCGCGTTCAGCAGGATGGTGCGCAGCCGGCCGGCGAAGAGCCTGCGGCCGGCTTCCTTGAGCTTTCCGGTCTCCTGCTCCTCCTGTCCGAAGCCCTTGACGACACGGACCCCGGCGACCGCCCCGTCCACGACGCCCGCGACGGCACCGGCCTGCTGCTGGGCGTACCAGGTGGCGGGGTGCAGCCGGGCGCGGCTGCGCTTGGCGATGAACCAGAGGGCCGGGCCGACGGCGATCGCCACGAGGGTGAGCGGCAGCGACAGCCAGGCCATGATCACGAGAGAGATCACGAAGAGCAGGATGTTCCCGATCGTCATCGGGAGCATGAAGAGCAGCCCCTGAATGAGCTGGAGATCGCTGGTGGCCCTGCCCACCACCTGGCCGGTGGACAGCTCGTCCTGGCGCCGCCCGTCGAGCCGGCTGATCGTGCCGTACATGTCGGTGCGCAGGTCGTGCTGTACGTCGAGGGCGAGACGGCCGCCGTAGTAGCGACGCACATACGTGAAGACATAGACGGCTACCGCGGATGCGACGAGCAGGCCGATCCAGACCGCGAGTGACCGGGTGTGGTCACTGACCACATCGTCGATGACGACTTTGGTGATCAGCGGCACCAAGGCCATCACGGCCATACCGCCCAGGGACGACCCGAGTGCGAGCACCACGTTGCGCCGGTAGCGCCAGGCGTAACCGGTCAGCCTTCGCGCCCACCCTTGTGCTTCCCCCGCCACGTGTGCCTCCCGGGCTCCGGAAAATCATGCTCGTCTGCCGGAAGGCTGCAACGCGGGCGGGGACGGTTTTCATCCCGCTTCCGGCCTTGGAAGTGGGAGGAAACAAAGTACGGTCCCTGGTCCTAGGACCAGGGACCGTACCGAGGGTAGGCGCGGGCAGCGTTACCGTGCTGCCGGATACGCCGTGACCATGTCGCGTGCCGGGCGCTCCGGAACCGCCGGGACCGCCTCCTGCGGGGTGGTCGTCGGGTTGTAGCGCAGGCCCGCCGAGCTCGTGGGGCTGAGGTCCTTGTGGACCGCACGGGCGACGGCCTGGATGGTGTTGATGCCGTCGTTCATGGTGGTGTTGTCCTGCGTGAGCACGGTGAGCTGGTAGTTGTGCGCGCTGCCGGTGAAGGCTCCGATCGAGTGCACCCGCCAGCCGTGGGTGGACCGCTGCAGCCAGCCGTTCTTGACGTGGATCTTGGCGGTGGAGGGCGCACCGGCCGGGACTCCCCAGCGCTGCGACGCCACGACGGAGTTCATCAGCTGGAGCACATAGGCGCGCGAAGCGTCGGTGAGCACCGTGTTCTTCGCCGTGAGCAGGGCGAGCAGCCGCTGCTGGTCACGGGCGGTGATCTGGGTGAGTCCCCAGTAGCCGTTCGCGCCGGGGACGGTCTTGGGCATGCCCGCGGCGGTGAGGAAGGCCTTGACCTTGGTCGCGCCGAGCTGGCGCCACAACGCGGTCGTCGCGTCGTTGTCCGACTTGGTGATCATGGCTGTGGCACGCGACTTCTCCGTGCCCGTGAGCTGGCGGCCGGTCTTCTGCGCGTCCCACAGCAGGGTGGCGAGCACGGTCACCTTGACCACACTGGCGGAGTCGAACTTCTGATCGGGGCGAAGTATGCAGCTGGTCTTGGTGACCCTGTCGTTGACCAGCACGGCGGTCGTGGAGGCACGATCCTTGACCGCGGCCGTGATGTCCTTGACGAGCTTGGCCGCCAGACCTGCTTGCTGCGAGGTGCACGCGACCGCGGGCGTGGCGGCGGTGGCGGTGCCCTGTGTGGCCGTGACGGCGACCGGCACCAGTACGCCGAGAGTGGCGGTCACGCAGAGAACCCCACGACTGCGGAGGGGTACGGAGTGTCTCTTCACGACTCTCATGACTCCGCAGCATCAGAAAGGTTGTACGACAAAAGCGGTCGCATGTTGTGACGTGTACCACTGACGCGACAGGCTCCGGCCTCGTCCGGAGGACGACCCACCGTCAGGCGTACGGAGCGGGCACCGGCTTAGACATCGGCTCACCGGTGCACCTCCTTTAGAGGCGCACCGGTCTCTCAGGCCGGCCTTCCCAGCCGGCCTTGCGCACCAGCTCTCTGAACCGGCTTCCTGAGCCGGTCTTCAGAGGTCAGAGGTGCGTCGGCGCGAACATCCTCAGCAGCGCCGGCAGCACCACCACCGAAGGTCCGGACCGCGCGAGGGACTTGGCCAGGTCCTCGCGGAGCGACCCGGGCGTGGTGCGCACCGCGGGCACCCCGAAGGACTCGGCGAGCGCCACGAAGTCCGGGCGGGTCAGCTCGGTCCCGGTCGCCTCGCCGAAGGAGTCGGTCATGTACTCGCGCAGGATGCCGTAGCCGCCGTCGTCCACGATCAGCCAGGTCACCGGCAGGTCGTACTGCTTCGCCGTCGCCAGCTCCGCGATCGAGTACATCGCCCCGCCGTCTCCGGACACGGCGAGCACCGGCGTGCCGGGATCCGCCACCGCTGCGCCGAGCGCGGCCGGGAAGCCGTAGCCGAGGCCGCCCGAGCCCTGGGCGGAGTGCATGGTGTTCGGCTGCCGGGGGTCGAAGGCGGACCAGGCCCAGTAGGCCAGGATGGTCATGTCCCAGAAGCTCGGCGAGTCGTCCGGCAGTGCCTCCCGCACCGCGGCAAGTACCTCCTGCTCCAGCGTCAGATCCTGGCCGGCGATACGTTCCCCCACCTTCGCCAGCAGCGCGGAGACCCGCTCGGCGCCCGACCGCGCATCCCCGGCCCGCTGCCCGTCGGAGCCGGAACCGGGGTCGCCGCCGGAACCAGCCGGGGACCCCAGCGTCTCCAGCAGCGCGGAGAGCGCGATGCGCGCGTCGGCGTGGATGCCGAGCGCGGGATGGTTGGCCTCCAGCTTGCCGAGGTCGGCCTCGATCTGGATCACCCGGCCGCGGGGCGCGAAGGTGTGGTAGTTCGAGGACAGCTCGCCAAGCCCCGAGCCGACGACCAGCAGGACATCCGCGTCCTCGAGGAAGTCGGTGGTGTGCCGGTCCTCCAGCCAGGAACGCAGCGACAGCGGGTGCTTCCAGGGGAAGGCCCCCTTGCCGCCGAAGGTGGTCACGACCGGAGCGTCCAGCCGCTCGGCGAGCGCGCGCAGCTTGCCGGAGGCGTCGGAGCGTACGACACCGCCGCCCGCGATGATCGCCGGGCGTTCGGCTCCGCGCAGCAGATGTGCGGCGACGGCGGTCAGTTCGGGGCGCGGGACCAGATCGCGCGGGGTCGCGTCCACGGCCGTGACGACCGGCAGGTCGGTCTCGGCAAGCAGCACGTCCTGCGGGATCTCCACCCAGACCGGACCGTGCGGAGCGCTCAGCGCGGACTCCCAGGCGGCGGCGAGCGCGGAGGGGATCTGCGAGGCGGCACGCACGGTGTGCACGGACTTCACGACGTCGCGGAACGAGGCCTGCTGGTCGCGCAGTTCGTGCAGATAGCCGTGGCGCCCGCCGCCGAGTCCGGCGCGAGGCACCTGGCTGGAGATCGCCAGCACCGGGGCGGAGGCCGCCGCCGCCTCCTGGAGCGCGGCGAGCGAGGTCAGCGCCCCGGGACCGGTCGACACCAACAGCGGCGCCGCCTCGCCGGTGATCCGCCCGTAGGCGTCGGCGGCGAAGCCCGCGTTGTTCTCGACGCGCAGGCCGACGTACCGCAGCGGCGAGCGGCGCAGGGCGTCGAACATGCCGAGCGCGTGCTGGCCCGGCAGACCGAACACCGTCGTGGCCCCGAGGCCCTTCAGGGTCTCGATGACCAGATCGCCGCCCCTGCGCCCGGCCGGCGGATTGAGCGCGGCCTCGGTCTGCGCCTCGCTCGGGCGCAGTACGAGATCGTGGTCGTGGGTCATGGCTGTCCGGTGTCCCTTCGTGCTGCCCGCCGGGCGCAGCGCGCTTCCGCTTGCCTCGCGTCTACTTCGCGGTCTGCCCCGCGCCGCCGTCGGCACGGCCTGCGGCGATCTGACGGGCCATGATCGTAGTCAGCTCGTAGGCGGTGTGAGAGGCGGCGACCGAGGTGATTTCGGCGTGGTCGTACGCCGGCGCGACCTCGACGACATCGGCCGAGACGAGGTTGCAGGAGTCGAGCCCGCGCAGGATCTCCAGCAGTTCCCGGGAGGTCATGCCACCGGCCTCGGGGGTGCCGGTGCCCGGGGCGTGGGCCGGGTCGAGGCAGTCGATGTCGATGGAGATGTAGAGCGGGCGGTCGCCGATGCGCTGGCGGAGCTGGTCGGCCACCTCGTCGGCGCCGCGCCGGTAGACATCGGACGAGGTGACGATGCCGAAGCCCATCTTCTCGTCGTCGGTCAGGTCCTGCTTCCCGTAGAGCGGGCCGCGGATACCGACGTGCGAGAGCGCCTCGGTGTCGAGGATGCCCTCCTCCACGGCACGGCGGAACGGGGTGCCGTGGGTGTACTCGGCGCCGAAGTACGTGTCCCAGGTGTCCAGGTGCGCGTCGAAGTGCAGCAGGGCCACCGGGCCGTGCTTCTTGGCGACCGAACGCAGCAGCGGCAGTGCGATGGTGTGGTCGCCGCCGAGTGTCATCATGCGGGCGCCGGTGCCGAGGAGGTCGTCGGCCGCCGCCTCGATGGTCTCGACCGCCTCGTTGATGTTGAACGGGTTGGCGGCGATGTCGCCCGCGTCCGCGACCTGGGCGAGCGCGAAGGGCGAGGCGTCCTGGGCGGGGTTGTAGGGACGCAGCAGCCGGGAGGCCTCACGGATGGCGTTGCCGCCGAAGCGGGCGCCGGGGCGGTACGAGACCCCGGCGTCGAAGGGCACGCCGACCACGGCGACATCGGTGCGGCCGACCTCGTCGAGCCGGGGCAGCCGGGCGAACGTCGCGAGTCCGGCGTACCGCGGGGTGCGGGACGAGTCGATGGGGCCGCGCGGCGTCTCGTTGCTGCTCATGACCATGCCTTCTTCCTACGGGTATCGCGAGGGATCCGGATCGCATGTCCGGCTGCGGTGGCGCTAGCGGTGGCTCTAGTGGTCTGCCCAGACCACGGGCGGCTTGTGCACGGGAACGCGCACCTGTACCAGCGGTGCCCGGACGACTCGACGATAAGTGGCCGGAAAGCGGCGATGAAGTGTACGTTTCCTCCATTCTGGAAGACCTATTTGGATGGAACGTCCACCATGCCGGACCCCATCGCTCTCCCGTCGAACCCACCCGCCCCGCCCGCGCCACCCATCCCGCTGTCCGCGCTGCTGGCGCGCGAGGATCTGGGGCTGCGACTGATCACGGGGCCCGCGGACACCGGCATCCAGTGGGTGCACCCCTCGGAAATGGCTGATCCGTATCCCTATCTGCTGGGCGGTGAGCTGCTGCTGACGGCCGGGGTCCTGCTGGCGGACCCGGAGCGGTACGTCTCCCGGGTGGCCGAGGCGGGGGGAGCCGCGATCGGTTTCGGGGTGGCTCCGGTGCACGACACCGTCCCCGAGGCTCTCGTACGGGCCTGCGAGCGGCACGGGCTGCCGCTGGTAGAGGTGCCGCCGCAGACCCCGTTCACGGCGGTCGCCCGGGCCGTGTGGCGGCTGATGGCCCAGGTCCGGCTGCGGGAGGTACGCCGGGTCAGCGAGGCACAGCAGGGCCTGGCCGCCGCCGCCGCGCGGCCCGACCCGGTGCCGGCGGTGCTCCAGCAGCTCGCGACCCGGCTGGGCGGCTGGGCGGTGCTGCTGTCTCCGGACGGCTCCGCCGCACAGTCGGCGGGACGGGCCCCGTCGCGGGAGGCCCGCGAGGCACTGGGGCGGCTGGCGCGCGTGGTGAATCCCGCCGCGGCGGACGACGAGCTCCCGGGGCGGGGGGAGCCCGGTGACGTGGCGGAGCGCCCGGCCCCGGGGGCCGCGACACCGCTCCGGCGCGCCCCCTCGTCCGCCACCGACGCCGCGGGCGGTCACCATCTGGCGGCCTACGCGCTCGGCGGCACGCAGGGGCTGGCCCTCGGGATCGCGACCGGGGCCCGTGAGCCGGGCGGGCACACCGTGGCAGGGATGGCCGTGGTCCTCCTGTCGCTGCTCACCGCACCGCACCAGGGAGCGGACGCGGCCAGCCGCTCCGCCGCGTTGGTGCGGCTGCTGCTGGGAGCGGCGCCCGCCGAGGTGGCGCCGGCGCTGGCACCCGGCCGCTGGATCGTGGTGCACGCCTCCCGGCAAGGACTGCCGCCCGACCGGATCGGGGCGTCCGCGCTCGGCGCGGCACTGGGCAGCGCGCTGGTGGACATGGATTCCGGAGCGGACGCCACCGGCGCGACCGTACGGATCCTGCTTCCCGGCGAGCGCCGGATCGAGCCTCAGCCCGGCTGGACCCTGGGGGTGAGCGCCCCGGCCGAACCGGGCGAGCTGAGCGCCGCCGACACGGCCGCCGCGCGGGCGCTGCGGCGGGCCGAGGCGACCCGTGAGCCGCTGGCACGGCAGCGCGACGCGGGGCTGGCCGAACTGGTCGCGCCCACCGAGGCCGCCGTGCACGCCCGCACCCTGCTCGCGCCCATCGCGGACTCCCCGGCGCTGACCGAGACGCTGCGCGTCTGGCTCTCCCTGCACGGCAGCTGGGACCGCACGGCGGTGGCTCTGGGGGTGCACCGCAACACCGTGCGCCAGCGGATCGCCCGCTGCGGCTCGCTGCTCGGGGTCGACGTGGACGACGCGGACGTACGGATGGAGCTGTGGTTCGCGCTGCGGTACGTGTGACCGGGCCGCGGCGTCGTGGTTCCGTCGGGAGTCCACGACTCCGGCGCCGGAACGCTGTGGGCATCACGCCAAGTCATTTGTCCTGCAGGCGTGTTGGAATGCCCGCATGACCATATCCGCCGACGGAACCGTGACCCTGACCCCGGGCGGACCCGGGCGCCGCCTGCGTGCCGAGGTCGAGCGGCTCCAGGAGGAGGCGGCCCGGCAGAGGGCGCTCGCGCACAAGCGGGCGGATTTCTGGACCCGGCTGGACATCGCCCTCGGCTTTCCCGCGGCGCTGCTCGCCGGCACGGCGGGCGCGGCCGGTCTGGCCACGGCGGACGCGCGCATCCCCGCCGCGCTGATCGCCCTGGCCTCCGCCGGCTTCGCGGCCGGCGCGGGCTTCCTCCGAAGCGACACCCGCCGCCGGGCCAACAAGCGCGCCCGGCACGCCTGGGCGGACGTGGAGGGCCGCGCCACGGTGAAGCTGGCCCAGGAGCGTCTGACGCCCGAGGACCTCGGTGAACTCCTCGTACGCCGGCAGGCGGCACTGGCGGCCTACGACGGCGAGGCGCCCCTGCCGGAGCAGCCGTCGGTCACTGCGAGCTGAGCGCACACCAGCCGACGACTGAGGCCACCGAACTGCAGCTGCTCACAGCGGAGGCGGCTAGACGATCTCTCCCATCCACATGCGACGCCCCAGTTCGTCCAGCTCGGCACGCCGCTCCTCGTACTCGGGCAGGGCGCGCCCCAGCAACCGCCAGAAATCTTCTCCGTGCCCCGAGACACGCACATGCGCGAGCTCGTGGGCGACGACATAGTCCACGAGATGCATGGGCAGTTGGAACAGCGACCAGCCCAGACTCATCTGCCCGGGTCCGACCTCGCCGCCGGACGGACGGTAGCGGCCCCAACGGCCGCCGAGATCCGAAACGTCCAGCGCCGGCTCCGCGACTCCCATACGCGCCGCCCACGGCTGGAGTCTGCCCCTGGCCCACTCGCGGCCGGCGCGGCAGTACCAGTCGACGAGCGCAGACCGGCCCCGGGCCGGATCATCAGCCTGTTCCTGGTTGAGGAGCAGACGCCCGGCGACAAGCCGGACCCCGGCACCCTCCGGGCGCTCGGCGTCGATGGCCAGGCGATAGGTCCGCCCGAGATACCGGAACACCTCGCCCTCGACGAGCCGCTTGGGCGGGTTCAGCGGTCGAGTGCGCTCCCTTTGCGCAGTCTTGGCCACCACCCATGCCCGGTGGGCCCGGACGAACGCGAGGGCATCGGCCGCCGGACGTCCCTGGGGCGCGTGAAGGGTGACCGCAGCATCCGTTTCCACCGTGAGCGCGAACCGCTTGCGCCGGGTACTGACGCGCACGTCGAGTTCCAGTCCGTCGACAGCGAGCCGATCGCCCTCGGCAAGGGCGATCGGCTCGGCAGGGTCGACGGCGGAGACGGCCACCCTGCCTATTCTCCCCTCAGCCTGGCCAGAAAGGACGCCCGGTTCTGCGCGGCGTAGGCGGCGAGCCGTTCCGCGAGATCGCGAAGTGCCGTCCATGCCGTGCCTACCGGCCGCAGCCGGCCCTTGACCAGGTCCATCCTGATCCTGTCGGCGAGGAGGGCGAGGTCCTGGTGCTGGCCCTGGTACGCGGTCTTGGCCATGGTGTGGGCCGCCGTGTCACACACCGTGCCGACTACGGACCGCAGGTCCGCCGCACTCGTGTCGATGTCCGGGTTCTCCCCCGCCTCCCTGTCCAGCAGCCGGTACAGCCGCTGCTCCAGCGGGGAGAGACCCGCAAACCTGGGATCCTCCTCTTCCTCCTGCCGGGCCTGCTCGAAGAGTGGCCCGAAGGCCTCGATCTGCTCCTCGAACCGCCCGGGCATCTCCCGCAGGATCTCCTCCAGCCGCTCCGAGAGCCGCGCGTACCTCTCCGGGTCCTCCCGGCTGACCCGCTCCTCCAGGTGGAAGCGGAGGGCATGCCCCATCTCGGCGGCCGCCTCACGCGGGGGCATGGCGCGTACCCTCTCGTCGAACAGCGGCGACGCCAATGACACCGGCGCGATCACCTGTTCGATCTCGGGGCCCTCCAGATGGTCGGCGATCAGCGCGCGCACCTTCCGCCCGTATGTGCGCATCGTGAAGGACCCGCCCGCCGCGTCACGGTGGAGGGTACGGATGCGCTTCTGCAGCAGCCCCCAGCGACGTGCGTCGCCCACATGGTCCAGGCCGTCCTCGTGCGGCAGTACGCGCTCCAGGACGGTGAGGAAGCGGTGCAGCACCTCGTCGAAGCCCTGACGGTTCGATTCGTCGTCGAAGGCGAGGGCGGCGGAGCGCACCGCGGCGAAGTCGACGAGGTCGGAGTCGGTGACGCCGACCTGGGCGCTGAGGTACCGGCGCACCGCCTCGGCCGCCGGTTCCAGAGCGTCGATCTCCTCGGCCATGCTGCGCATCGTGTCGTCGACGTCCTCCTTCCGGTAGTCGGCGAGTGCACTGCTCAGGTGCTCGAAGACGCCGTAGTAGTCGACGACGTACCCGACCTTCTTGTCGGGCATCGGCCGGTTCACCCGGGCCACTGCCTGGAGCAGTTCGGCGTCCCGGATCGGGCGGTCCAGGTAGAGCGCCTGTTCACGCGGCGCGTCGAAACCCGTGAGCAACATGGACTTGACGATCAGGAAGGCCACGGGGCTCTCGGGATGCACCGGGTCGGGGCCGGCGGCCGATGCCTGGGGCTGCTCCACGCCTTCCTGTGACCACGGGTTGTCCCCCATGCCGCCCGACTCCTGCGTCTCCTGCACCGGGGAGTGGAACGGAGTGGTGGCGACCCATTCGGGCTCTGGCGGCGGCGTGGGGAACGCCTCGTGGAAGCGCTCGATGTACGCCGCCTGCCGCACCGGGTCCGTCCAGTACAGCCACCGGCGCCACTTGCGCTCCTTGCCGGGCGAGATGACGGGCACGAAGTCGATCCGGCGCAGCAGCGAACGGAACTGGTAGGCCTGGAACAGATAGCGCGTGCGCGAGGGCAGCTCGTCGAGAGGGATTCCGGCGACCGATTCCGGCCGGAACGCGGCGAGCTCCACCATCAGCGCGTCCCGCGCGGCACGCAGCGCGTGGTGGTACTCGACGGCCGCCTTGCGACTCACCGCGGCGACCTGCGCCTTGAACCCTCCGCCGGGCAGCACCGTCGTCACCCAGTGCTCCAGCATGTCCTCGGCCTTGGCCCGGATCACCGGCGTCGACTCGGCGACGTCCCGCTCGGTGGGCCAGCGGTTCAGCAGTTCGCGCCGCTCCTCGTCGGTGCGGTCTTGGATGAGGTCCTCGAAGTTCCGGTCCAGACCGTCCTTGTCGAAGACCTGCCCCTCGCCGGTACGGCCCTCGTAGCGGATCCGCACGACGACGCCGTCGTGTTCGGCGTCTGCCATCCGGTACATGTCCAGGAATTTCCGGTCCGGGCCACCACCGAAGATCCGGCGGGTGTCCTCGGCCTTGCCCGTCATGATCGGAGTGCCGGTGAAGCCGATCTTCGCCGCGTTGGGGATCGCCTTGCGCAGGGCGGCGTGCAGCAGGCTCGTGTGCGACCGGTGCGCCTCGTCGACGAGGACGAGGATGTCCGGGGAGGTGTTGCACTCGGGAAAGTTCGGCGCCGGCGGCAACTTCGCCGCCCGCCGCTCCCGTCGGGCCTTCTCGGCGTCGTCGTACTCGGCCGTCAGGTCCCGGTCGTCGTCATCGCCGTCTGACTCTGCGGCGAAGGCGAATCCACCGGCGCCGTACTTCTGGATCATCGCGAACACGACCCGCCGACCGCCGTCCCGCAGCAGCCCCTCCATCTGGGTCGCGGTCCTGGCGGTCTCCACCTCCGACTCGCTCAGCTTGAGCGTCCGGGCCAGCTGCTCCTGCAGCTGGGTCCGGTCGGTGACCACGACCACCATGAACTCGCTGAGCTGGTGGTGCAGATGCATCCGGCGGACGAGGAAGGTCATGGTGAGACTCTTGCCGGAACCCTGGGTGTGCCAGATGAGACCGCCGCGCTCGTCCTCGAGGACCGGTCCGCCACGCGTCCTGCCCGTGAGCAGCTTGCGGACCGCCTTCTCGGCGGCCCGGTACTGCTGGTGCCGTGCGACGGCCTTGACGGTACGGCTGCCGCCCGACTCGGTCTGAACGGGCAGTGGGATCACGTAGTGGCGCACGACCCTCAGCAAAGCGGCCGGACGCAGGACGACACCCACCAGCATGTGCCGCTCGTTGAGCTTGCCGACGCCGTCGGGCAGTTCGGCGGTGAGAGTCGCCTTGCCCTCCGGCTCGATGCTCCGCCAGGGGTGGAAATGCTCCGGGGTGGACGTGACCGTGCCGAGGTACGCGGTCTCGGCCGTGGCCGCGACGAGCAGCTGCACGGTACGGAAGAGCTCCGGAACCCCGGCGGGCAGCGCCAGGTCCGTCGCGTCCCGTTCGTCGTCGGGCAGCGGGTCTCCCGCGTAGTGCCGCAGGTCGAGCACGGCATCGCGGATCGGGTCGGCGAGGTCGGGGCTCTTGCACTCGAGGGCGACGAGCGGAATCCCGTTCACGAAGAGGACAATGTCGAGGATCGACACCTCGCCGGAGCGGTTCCGCACGTGGAGCTGGTCGACGACGGTGAACTCGTTGCGCCCGGTGCGGTCCTCGTGCCACTCGATGTACTGGACGATGGCGGAGGGTCCGCCGTGCTCGGCGGAGGGACCGGCGAGGAGCAGACCACTGAGGAGCAGGTCGGTGGCGGCGAAGTTGGCCTTGTCTAAACCGGCGCCGAGGGAGACCGACGCAAGCTCGGCGACGGAGCGCTTGACATCTGTGTCGTCCATCCACGGCTTGCCGTCGGCGGCGCGGAGGTTGATGCGGCGCAGCGCCTTGCCGAGCGTGTCGACGAGGAACGGGGCGTCGGCATCGAGGGGGCCGACGTCCTTTCCCTGGAAGTGCGTCCAGCCCATCGCCCGGAGCTGCGCGACGGTCGGCCGCTCCACCTCGTCCCGCTCGACCTGCATCGCCGCCATTCCCCCCACGCCTCTCGCCCGCCGCCGCGCCCCGATCTGGTGATCCATTGTGCGTGACGAGCTGGCGAGAGGGGAGAGTTCGGGCCTACCCCAGGTTGTCGTCGCGACCGGCGACGGCCGGCCGGTTGCCACGACTGCGCGCGATGCGGTGCACGTCGCGCAGGGACTCCGCCAGGCGGGCGATGACGTAGCGGAGCTGTTCGGGGGTGGCGGAGCGGTCGCTCAGGAGGTCGTCGGTGTGATCGAGAAGATCGACGGCCATGCCGAGTTGCACGCTTTCGATGTTGTCGGCGAGGCGCGAGACATAACCGTCGCCGTCACCGATGAGGTAGCAGGGCTTGCCCTCGGCCCCGGTCCAGGGGAGCAGGCGAAGTGCCTCCTTGGTGTGACGGATCACGCCGCCACCTCCCGTCCGTGGATGACGCGCGGGCCGACGTCGACGCCGTGGACCGCGAACCAGAGGGCCCGACGACGGGCCATCTGGCGGCGGGCCTCAGCCTGGCGGGTCTCATGGGCGAGGAGGTAGGGGCGGACGAGAGGGCTGTCCTCGCCTCGGTAGTACGGGGCGGGGGCGCGGGTGGGCCGGGGCGGGTGGGGCGCGGAGTGACGGAGACGTTGCCGGTCCGCATACGGCGGGCGAAGGCCCTCTGGCGGCGGGGGCCACAGGAGCCGCAAGAGCCGGTCGAGCAGCTGGGCGATACAGTGCAACACGTCATCAACTCCTGGTTAGTTGAG
Source organism: Streptomyces sp. NPDC059828 (assembly GCF_042731955.1). NCBI lineage: Bacteria > Bacillati > Actinomycetota > Actinomycetes > Kitasatosporales > Streptomycetaceae > Streptomyces > Streptomyces sp. NPDC059828. The sequence continues at coordinate 66,098 of NZ_JBHWIW010000028.1, forward strand.
GGCCATGCGCCCGGACCGTTCACGTCGGTCGCGGGGGTCCGTGATTGCGGCTCCTCCCGGCCGATCCCGCCCGGCGAACTCGCTCTGTGGCGATTCACTCACAGCCTGAGACCGGTCGGGCTACCCTGACCAGGGGTTCGATGTGACAGAGCTTTTGTCGCAAGGGAGTTGACGATGAGCAACACCTACGGGGAATGGTTGAAGGCCCAACGCGAAGCCGCCGGCCTCACGCAGCAGGAGTTGGCGGTTGCCGCGATCATGACCCGCTCGCACATCGCCCACATCGAGGCGGGCCGCCGCATTCCGTCGAAGGAGGACGCGAAGCGGCTGGACAGGGCGCTGGGCACGGGGGATGTACTGAGCAGCTTCCTGCCGCAGGAAGACGACACGATCGCCGACCACTTCGAGACCGCGCGCCAACTCGAACAACAGGCAACGATGCTCCGGGAGTTCGCTCTCACCTTCGTGCCCGGCATCCTCCAGACGGAGAGGTACGCGCGTGCGGTTCTGGGCACGACCTTCCCTCCCAGGAGCGACGAAGAACGTGACAGGCACGTCGTCACACGGCTTGAGCGGTCGAAGATCCTCTCAGACCCTGTGACACCCGTAGTGTGGGCGCTGCTGGACGAAATGGTCCTGCGACGCCCGGTCGGCGGCCGAGCGGTCATGGCTGAGCAGATCATGCACATCATCCAGCTGGTTGAGAGCAGACGCGTACGCGTGCACGTCCTCCCGCTGAGCCTCGGCGTCCATCCACTCATGCAGAGCATGCTGACGCTGATGTGGTTCGAGGACCAGCCACCGGCCGCGTACAGCGAAGGCGTCTCGATCGGCAAGGTGCACGACTCCCCGACCGTGGTCCAGCGGCTACAGGGCGTCTACGATCTGGCACTGGGCGACGCACTGCCCTCGCAAGAGTCACTGGCCCTCATGCGGGCAACCGCGAAGGAACACGGACACCATGACTGAGCACATCATCCCGGACGCCTCCACGTTGAGCGGCTGGCGCAAGTCGTCGTACAGCGGGAACGAGTCGGGGAGTTGTGTCGAAGTCCTGGACGGCCACCCATCGGGCATCCCAGTCCGCGACTCCAAGAACCCTCACGGCGCCGCTCTGGTCTTCCAGTGGGCCAGTTGGGGTCACTTCTTGGGCGCCCTGAAGCAAGGCTCTGTTTGACTTAGGTGCTGCCATCCAGCAGGTCATTCACCATGCCTCGTTTGAAGTCCCTCAGCTTCGCGAGCTCTGCCTCGTCAAGCCGCTGCTGCGCAGTAACCGCCGCCAAGCGCTCAAGAATGGCCAGTTGCTCCGTCACTGCAAGCCGAGGGAACGGACAGTCGCGAACATCTTCCCCATTGATGCTGGCCTGAGAAATTGCACTCTTCGCGCGCACTCGAAAGTGCTTCTTTGACAGCATGTCACCCAGCCACATTTCAACAAAGGCGGGAACGGCTCGGTCAGCTCGAATCTTGCACCGCATCATGTTCGACTCAAACACGGTAGGCTCAACCAGTTCACGGACTGCCGTAGATTTGCCCACCAACTCTGGCGTGTTTACACGATTGATGACAATATCGCCGATCGCGAGCCCGTAACGGTCAACCTCTACCTCGTTAGCCGCAACACGAAGTAGGTTCCTGGTGAAGTCCGACGGGCCCCCTCTGAAGCTTTCGATACGAACAATGGGAGTCCCCTCCATCCCGTAAGAGGATGCCGACTTGTAAATCCCGTTCTGAGGGCCGCGCTCAATAACATCCTCAAATCGGCCAAGCTCGATACTGGCGAGTTGCGCAGCTGCCATCCCGATCTTTAGCTGCTCCAGCTTGGCAAGAGATTTCTCGACGGCGCGCTCCTGCATCGACAGGACATCAATCATCTCAACAATCCGCTGCTGCTCATCCAGTGACCTAACCGGAAACAACAATGCACCGAATCGGTTTCCACCGAGATGCGAGATGCTCGTCTTCTCGGCGATGCTGGCGAAAACCCCTTGAGCCCGCCATCTCACGAAGACCGCTTGCGCGTATCCCGGAAGAACTTCACTTCCCGGGCGGAATCTGATGAGCGTATTCTGGAAACAGTAGGCTCCTGGTGCGCCTTTATAGATAGCACTCCTTCCCACCATTCGAAGGTTCTCCTGGCCCTCGTTCAGGAGAACATCTCCGGGGCGGAGTCCATATACTTCACGCTCTGCGACCGAGAACCCCATCGTCTTGACATCAGAAAGATCGATCTGCCCTTCGTAGACGTTGGCGACTCTCAGATAAGGGTGCTGCCCCTCAGCCTCTCGACTCGCAGGCGACAATTGCTTACCCATGCGCACGTCGCCGACCTCACGGACCGGAAGCCAGCGGATCTCGGCGTCAGCCGACATAGCCCAGCTCCTTCAGGAATCCGTCCAGCTTCCCCGCCGCCCGCTCACGCTCCGCGCGGATCTCGGCCAGCGACACCGCATACTTGTCGCCCCACACTCCATACGCATCAACCAACTCCCGCCGACGCCGCACCACGTGCCCCTCCAGCTTCGCCGCCAGGTCGTCCCGCAACAGCTCCAGCACCACCCGGCGCTCCCCCTCCGGGTCCTCGGCGTACCGCTTCCTGGCCGCGATCAGTCTCGGCGGGTCCTCGGCCAGCTTCGTCGGGTCCGGCCACGGCGTGAACCAGAACTCCGCCTCAACCTTCTTGATCCGCGCCGCGGCCTTCGTGCGTTCCTTCTTCACGTACGCCAGCTCCGCGAGCTGCTCCACACTCAGCTCGACCTGCTCCCGTGTGACAGCGTCCTCGTCACCCTCAGCCTCGTCGTCCTCCGACGGCTCCGGCTCCGCGTTGAGTTCCTTCCACCGGGCATCCAGCTCCGCCTTGCGCGCGTCCGCCTCCGCCAGTTCCGTCAGGAACTCAGGCACGATCGCCGCGACCACCTTGTGGGCGTACGCCTGGCGCCGCTCCGCAGCCGTGCGCTTGCGCAGCTTCTTCGTCTTCGGGTCCTGTTCCGGCGCGAGCAGCGTCTCGACGTTTTCGACCCAGCCGTCCAGCACCCCGGCGAAGCCGTTCTCCGACAACGCCAGCAGGTCGTACTTGGCCTCGTACCACCAGCCGGCCACCGCGCCCGCCAGCGCGTACCGGTCGAGCAGGCCGATGCCGCCCAGCCGCTCCACGAAGGACCCGATCAACGACCCCCGTACGGCCATCAGCGCCGCCTTGCGCTCCGACGCCGTCAACTCCGCGAGCCGCTCGGGCGTGGCGGCAACCGCCTCCAGGTGACGGGCCTCTTCCTCCCACCACTTGGCAAACGCCACGCGCAGCGCGTCCTCGCGGGGGCTCGCCAGCTCCGCGAGCCTGGATGCGTCCGGGCGCTCGCCCTCCGGGAGGAAGTCCAGATACGCCGGGTCCACCGGATCGCGCTCGGCGAAGAGGTCCTCCACCTCGATCTCGTACGCGTCGAGCAGTTCCTTCTTCGCCTCGACCTCCGCCCGCGGCATGCCGCCCACCAGGTGCGCCCGCACGTCCTGCGGCTCCGGCGGGGGCGTGTTGTCCACGTACCGGCGGATGTTGAGGTTGTAGTCGTTGTCCCGCAACTCCTCGCGCTTGACCACGCGCGCGAAGCCGGGCACGTTCTCGTACTCCCGGAACGTGGTGACGATCTTCTCCGCGTGCTCGGGCAGCAGCACGTTCTGCGCCCGCTCCGCGTGGTATTCGCGGTCCGCGTTGATGAAGAGGACCCGGCCCTCCCGCTTCGGGTCCTTCTTGCCCGGCGGGCGGAGAACCAGGATGCATGCGGGGATGCCGGTGCCGTAGAAGAGGTTCGGGGCGAGGCCGATGACCGCCTCGATCGCGTCCTGCTCGATCAGCTCGGACCGGATATCCCGCTCACCACCGCCCCGGAACAGCACGCCGTGCGGCATGACCGTGATGACCATGCCGCCTCGGCTCTCCCGCTTGGTCATCCAGAGCATGTGCTGGAGGAACATCAGGTCGGCCTTGCCGCGTTCGCTCGTCTCGCCGTACTTCGCCCGCTCCGCCCTGTGCGGGAAGTCGGCGAGCGAGTAGTCCATCGAGAACGGCGGATTACTCAGGACCCCGTCGAACCGGTCCGCGTCCGACTTCGGTGTATGCGCCGGCTCGGACAGCGTGTCGCCGGTCCGCAGGTCGAAACGGGTGCTGACGCCGTGGAGCACCATGTTCATCGTGGACATGATCCAGGAACCGCTGTTGGCGTCCTGGCCGGCGAAGAACATGTTCTCGGCGTCCCCGCCGTGCTCCTCCACATACTCCTTGGCGTGGATGAGCATGCCGCCCGAGCCGACGCACGGGTCGTAGATGCGCGTGCCGTCCCGGGGGTCCAGCAGCTCGACCATCATGCGGACGACCGCACGCGGGGTGTAGAACTCGCCGCCCTTGCGGCCCGCCGAGTCCGCGAACTCCTTGATCAGGTACTCGTAGGCGGCACCGATCAGGTCGGGGAACTCGAAGTCCTCCGTCCTCAGCCGCACCCGTCCGAAGTGCCCGATCAGCAGCTTCAGCCTCTGGTCGGCGAGTTTCGCCGCACCCGCGGCGGCACCCGAGCCACCGATGCGGTTGAAGTCAAGCTGGTCGAACAGGCCCTTGAGCTTGGCGTTCTGGCCCTCCAGGGCCTGGAGCGCGGGCCGCAGCAGCGACTCGTTGATGTTGTGGGTGCCGGACGAGATCTCAGCCCAGCGGGCGGCCTTCGGCACGAAGAGAACACCGCGCTCGCTGTACGGGGCCGCGTCCTCCAGGAAGCTCTCCAGCAGTTCCCCGGTGAATCCCAGCTCGCTCTCCGCCTGCTCTCTGATCCGCTCGCGTGCCGCCTCGAACTCGTCGTTGGCCCGCTTCAGGAACAGCAGACCGAAGATGTAGTCCTTGTACTCGGAGGCGTCCATCGTGCCGCGGAGGATGTCCGCGGCGGCGAAGAGATGGCGCTCCAACTGCGCGAGCGTGAGCTTGGCCACGTACCCGTCTTCCTACGACCCGATATGACGTAGGAACCCTACGGCGGCAACGGACCCGGGTGATAACCGTTCGCTCGAACCGGTCAGCTTCGGTCAGTAGGAGCTGACACCCATCCCCTGCTCGACGAAGTCGAAGACGTCCGTGTACGGGTCACGCAGGACCTTCGGCACATGTTCGTCATGGGCCGCGTTCATCTTCAAGGCGCGCTTCTTCGCTTCCGCATAGCTGCCCGCCGGGATCTGCTCCGGCAGTACGGTCTTGAGGTTCGCGGCGCTGCCGGCGAAGGGCAGTCGCTTCGCCGCCATGTCGCAGACCCCGCCGAAGGTGCCGGTCACCGGCTTGTGGTGCAGCAGCCGCCACACCTCGAAGCAGGGGTGGGAGAAGGCGACACGAACACCCGCCTCGTCGGCCTGCTTCAGCGCCGCCTCGATGGATTCGTGCTCGTCGCGGTCGAACAGACACCAGACGGCGGGCCAGAACTTCTTCTCCAGGCCGCTGCGCTTGGCCTCCCGGGTTTCCTCTCGCATGAGCCGGACCGCCGCCTCGACGAGCTTGATCGGCTTGCGCTGCGAGCCCGGGGCCGACGAGTTCGCGATACGGACCTCCACGCCGGTCACCCCGGCCCGGTCCCGGACGATCTTGATGTACTCGGGTTCGGTGACCCGGCCCTCAGTGAAGACATGCACGACCTTGCGGCGCCGCCCGCCCTTCTTCGCAGGGCCCAGCGGCTCCTTCCCCCTCGTACGCGCCATCAGCTCCGCTCCGCCTCGTACTCGCGTTCCTGTTCGTTCGCCGCCAGCAGACGCCGGGCAATCTGGCCCTCCAGGAGCGAGGGGACCGCACCGAAGGCGCCGGCCAGGTAGGACTTCATCAGGTCCTCGTCCTCCCCCGGGGACGCGGCGGTCAGCGGATACAGCTCGGTGGCCCCGTCCTTGTCCTTCTCCGTCAGCCATACCTGGCTGGGCTCCAACAGACGGCCCCCGCTCGGGGTGGTGAGCACCGACGGGTCGTGCGACGTGAAGACGAGTTGCGCACCCTTCGGATTGGCCTGCGGGTCGTGGAAGAGCCGGACGACCTCGGCGGCGAACCGCGGGTGCAGACTCGAGTCCAGCTCGTCGACGAGCAGCACGGCACCCTCGTCGAGCGCCAGAAGCAGCGGGCCGAGCAAGGCGAACCAGGAGCGAGTGCCGTAGGACTCGTTCCGCCAGTCGAAGGCCACCTCTCCCGTCGCCGACCGGTGGGTGAGCTTGACCGTCGCGCGGTCCCTGCCCTCGTCGACGACCTCGGCCCCGGTGATTCCGAGGTCGGCGACCCGCAGCAGTTCGTTGATTCGGCGGGCGCGGCCACCGGAGAGTTCGTTCATGGTGAACGCCTCTCGCTGCGTGCGCTCGTCCTCCGGGTTGATGAGCCACAGATTGCGGCGGAACCAGTGGAAGAGAGGCGAGAGCTGGGGATGGTTGTCCGTGCCCGCAGTGGACAGCAACAAGGCGTTCGAGCGCGTACGCCGCTCCAGCTGGGCCCGATCCCTCACCCGGCTGCCCGGCCAGTCGTAGATCTTGGCTCGCGAGGCATCGCGGTCGAGCCATACCTGGCGGTGGCCCCGCGGGTAGCTGTGGAGCCATTCCGCTTCGACCCGGTCCGAGCCGAGCTCGAAGCCGTATGTCCAACGCACGCCGTCGAGCACCAGATCCGCCTCGAAGAAGCTCGGCTCCTCGCCTTCCTTGGCGTCCAGTGCAAAAGGGGTTCGAGCGGTGCCGTCGAAGGACGCCCAGCGCGCGTAGGAATTCAGGACGGCGGCGCGCATGTCCGTCATGGCGATCAGCACGTTCGACTTGCCTGACGCATTGGCTCCGAAAATGCCGATGAGTGGGAGCACCGACAGGGCACGGCTGCCGGCGAGCTCGATCCGCCGACCGGTCACACTCGGTTCGTCCTCGGACGTGACGAACGTCAGCTCCTGCTCATCGCGCAGTGACCGGACGTTCGCCGTGCGGAATCTCAGCAGCATGCTGCCCCCTCTCCGCGGCCAGAGTAATGGTCACCACGGACATCAGCCTGCCTTGGGGGCACGCGAGCGTGCCCAGCATCACTCTGGACACGTTCAACAACCGCCCGGTAACTTATGACTGAGCAAGCGCTTAGACATTGCCGCGAACCCACACAGTCACGAGGAGGCGTCCGTGCGCCGTACCGTTTTCAACGAGGACCACGAGGCGTTCCGGGAGACCATCCGGGCCTTCATCGAGGCTGAGGTCGTGCCCGTCTACGACGAGTGGTTCGCGGCCGGCCAGGCGCCTCGCGACTTCTACTACAAGCTCGGTGAGCTGGGCGTCTTCGGGATCAACGTGCCCGAGGAGTTCGGCGGAGCGGGCCTGGACACCCACAAGTTCGAGGCTGTGCTCTACGAGGAGACCTCCCGCGCGGGTGTCCAGTTCGGCGGCTCCGGCGTGCACGTGCTGCTCGCTCTGCCCTACATCAAGATGCTGGCCGACGACGAGCAGAAGAAGCGCTTCCTGCCGAAGTTCGTCACCGGCGAGGAGATGTGGGCGCTGGCGATGACCGAGCCGGGCACCGGCTCCGACGTCGCGGGCATGAAGACCACCGCCAAGCTCTCCGAGGACGGTACCCACTACGTCCTCAACGGCTCCAAGACCTTCATCACCGGTGGTGTGCACGCCGAGCGTGTGATCGTCTGCGCCCGCACCTCCGCACCGACCGCCGAGGACCGCCGCTTCGGCATCTCCCTGTTCGCGGTGGACACCAAGTCCGAGGGCTACTCCATCGGCCGCAAGCTGGACAAGCTGGGCCTGCGCACCTCCGACACCGCCGAGCTGGCCTTCGTCGACGTCAAGGTCCCGGTCGAGGACCTGCTCGGCGAGGAGAACAAGGGCTTCTACTACCTCGGCCAGAACCTGACCTCCGAGCGCTTCGGCATCGCCTTCGGCGCCTACTCCCAGGCGAAGGCCGCCGTCCGCTTCGCCAAGCAGTACGTGCAGGACCGCACGGTGTTCGGCAAGACGGTCGCCTCGTTCCAGAACACCAAGTTCGAGCTGGCCGCCTGCCAGGCCGAGGTGGACGCCGCCGAGGCCGTCGCGGACCGCGCGCTGGAGGCCCTGGACGCGGGCGAGCTGACCCCGGCCGAGGCCGCGTCGGCCAAGCTGTTCTGCACCGAGGTCGCGCACCGGGTCATCGACCGCTGCCTCCAGCTGCACGGCGGCTACGGTTACATGAACGAGTACCCGATCGCCCGCCTGTACGCTGACAACCGCGTCAACCGCATCTACGGCGGCACCAGCGAGGTCATGAAGTCGATCATCGCCAAGAACATGGGACTCTGACCCTGTGAGCGAAGCTCTTGACGGCCTGCTCGATCTGCTCGACCTCGAGCAGATCGAGCAGGACATCTTCCGGGGACGATCGCGTTCGGCGGTCGTACCCCGGGTCTTCGGCGGACAGGTCGCGGCCCAGGCGCTCGTCGCCGCGGGCCGCACCGTCCCCGCCGACCGTACGGCGCACTCCCTGCACTCGTACTTCCTACGCATGGGCGACCCCGGCGCGCCGATCGTCTACACGGTCGACCGCATCCGCGACGGACGCTCCTTCACCACCCGGCGGGTCGTCGCCGTCCAGCACGGCCAGCCGATCTTCCATCTCTCGGCGTCCTTCCAGACGTACGAGGAGGGGCTCGACCACCAGGCCCCGATGCCGGACGCCCCGGACCCCGAGACCCTGCCGTCGGCCGCCGAGAGCATCCCGCAGTACGCGGACACGTTCATCCACCCGGACGTCGCACGGCGCCTGCTCGCCGCCCGGGACGCGGTCGATCTGCGGTATGTGTCCGAGCCTCCGTTCGCCACCGTCGGGCAGCCGCGCGAGCCGCGCTCACAGGTGTGGTTCCGCACCAACGGCAAGCTCGCGGACGACCCGATGCTGCACGTCTGCCTCGCCACCTATGTCTCGGACATGACCCTGCTCGACTCCGTGCTGCTCGCCCACGGGCGGGGCGGCTGGACGGTCGGGGATGTCGTGGGCGCCTCGCTGGACCACGCGATGTGGTTCCACCGCCCCTTCCGGGCGGACGAGTGGCTGTTGTACGACCAGGAGTCGCCGTCGGCGTACGGCGGGCGCGGTCTCGGACAGGCACGTATCTATACGCGGGACGGGCAGCTGGCGATCTCGGTGATCCAGGAAGGCGTGGTCCGCGTCCCGCGCGACTAGGCCGTGCTTGAGAACTCCCGCCTGGGCACCCCGTACGTCAGCTGAGCGGTCGGACTCCACCGGGCCACTCGGGTCATGTCCGGGTCCGGGACTCCAGGATCCGGGCCGTCCCCTCCGGGGCCTCCAGCATCATGTCGTGCCCGCACGCGATCGTGCGGATCTCCCAGCCGTCCGCACGCGCGGCCGCGAGGGACGCGTCGAGGCTCGGCAGCGGCGGGCCGGTGTGCCGCACGTAGACCCTGTGCAGTGCCGCGAGGGGACCCGGGTCGAATTCCACGGGATCCGTCTGGCAGCGGAACGGGAAGTCGGTGAGGCGTGGCCCCGCCCAGGCCCGCAGTCGCTCGTCCCGTACGCCCCACTGAGTGAGGTACGAGGCGTCCGCGGGCAGGTACCAGCCCTCGCCATGCTCGGCCGCCAGCTCACGGTAGCGGCGCGCGGCCTCGGGCGGCTCCACGTCCAGCAGGCACTCCCCGGGCCGGACCAGGAAACCGCCCGCGAGGACCACGGCGGCGAGCCGGCCGGCCGCGCGTTCCGCGACCGGTCCGGCCAGGATTCCGGCGTAGCTGTGCAGGACGAGACGGACGTTGCCGAGGTCCTCGTACCAGATGAGGTCCACCAGGTCGTCCACATGGGTGGCGACGCCGACCTCTCGCGTCAGCTCACGGTGTCGCTCGCCCTGGCCCGTCAGGCTCGGTGTGAACACGCGGTGCCCGTGCCGGGTCAGCAGATCGCGCACCGGTCCCCAGCACCAGCCCCCGTGCATGGCCCCGTGGACCAGGACGTAGTCCGCCACTGTCTCACCGCCTGTCACCCTGGCCCATGGCCGAGATCGAGCACACCTGACACAATCGAGCACACCTGACACAACAGACATACCCTCCCCTCATGGCGAGCGACGAGAACACCGCCGGCGGGCCGGCCGACGCTCCCGTCCCCCCACCGGAGCACATCCCTCCCGGCGAGCCACCGGAAAGCACCGGCACCGTGGTCATTGCGGGTCTGGCCCACCTGGGCATCGCCGTGGCGAAGGCGGTCGCCGGAGTCATCAGCGGGTCGAGCGCGATGCTCGCCGAGGCCGCCCATTCGGTCGCCGACACGGTCACCGGTGTCCTGCCGCCCACCGCGCTGCGCAGGAGCGCGAGGCCCGCCGACGAGGAGCACCCGCTGGGCTACGGGCCCGAGCGCTACGTCTGGGCCGTGCTGGCCTCGGTCGCCACCTTCGTGGGCGGCGCGGTCTTCGCCGTGTACGACGGCATCCGCACGCTCACACACGGCGGTACGCCGGGTGATCCGCTCGTCTCCTACCTGGTGCTGGCCGTCGCCGCGGTGCTGGAAGGGGTCTCGCTGACCAGGGGCGTCAGGCAGCTGCGGGGCCAGGCCGAGCGGCCGCGCGCCCCGGCCCGGCGCCCTCTGCGCCACACCCCACGGCCGGCGGTGAAGGCCGTGGCGATGGAGGACTCCGCGGCGCTGCTCGGGCTGCTGCTCGCCGCGGCTGGCCTGGCCGGTGGCCAGCTCACCGGCTCCACCGTCTGGGACGGCATCGCGTCACTGCTGATCGGGCTGCTGCTGGCCGCCGTGGCCTGGGTGCTCGGCAGCTGCAATGCCGAGCTGCTGATCGGCCGTCCACTGCCGCCACGGATGCGGGAGTCGGTGCGCGAGGAGCTGCTCACCGTGCCCCACATCGTCGAGGTGCTGGAGCTGACCACCCTCATCCAGGGCCCCACCGAGATCCTGATCGCGGCGAAGGTGAACTTCCGGGACGTGGCATCGGCCGAACAGGTGGAGTGGGCCTGCGAGGACGCCGAGCAGCAGCTGCGCCAGCGCTTCCCCGCGATCCGCAGGGTGTACCTGGATCCGACACCGGGAGTGCACCAGGTCCGGCCCGGCTCCCGTCCCGGAACAGCAGGTCCCGCAGCACCCCACGGTCCCGTGGCGTCCCCTGGAGTCAGGGGAGCCCCTGGGGTCAGAGGAGCCCCGCCGCGTTCAGGAGATACGCCGTCATCGGATCGTAGAAACGCGGGTCCGTGACATGGTCGTCCAGCGGAACCGTCACCTGGAGGGTGCCCTCCGCCTCACCGATGAACAGCGCCGGGTCGTTGCAGTCCGCGTAGCCCACGGCGTCGATCCCCCGCTGGCCGGCGCAGCCCGCCCAGCCGTGGTCCGCGACCACCAGGTCCGGCTGGGACCGCCCCTCCCGCCCCAGACCGTCCAGGATGGCGGCCATCGGTTCCGGCGAGTGGGTGTGCCACAGGGTGGCGCCGCGTTCCAGCATCGCGACATCGGCGAACTGGAAGACCATGCCCTCGTCCGCGGTGAGTCCCGAGGGGATCCGCACGATCTCGCAGCCCGCGGCCCGCAGCGCGTCCGCGGTCTGCCGGTGCACATCGAGCAGCCCACCGGGGTGTCCGGTGGCGAAGAGCACCGACTGCCTGGCAGCGGCGGCCTCCTTGAGCCGTGCCGCCATGCGGTCGAGGGCGTCGACGGTCAGCTCGGGGTCGATGGTGTCCTGACCGAACCGGTGCTGGGGATCGTCGTTGACGCCGCAGCGCTCGGCCATGACGGCCAGCACGTCCTGCTCGTCGGTCCAGCGGTCGCCGAGTTCGAGCCCCAGCCAGTAGTGGCGGTCGCCGTTGGCCAGCTTGCGGTAGTGGGAGAGGTTGTTGTCGCGAGGCGTGGCGACGTCTCCGGCGATACGGGTGCGGACGAGGTGGTCGACGAGAGCGGCGCGGTTCGGTATCGGCATGCGCCCATTGTGCCGCCAGGTGTGCGGAGCGTGCCGGGCGTCCCAGAGCGCGGACGCCGCCACCCCGGGTCGGGACTCACGCCGACAGCGACGCGAACGCTCCGTGGGCCAGCTTGCGCAGGAGCGCCTCCATGGCGGAGCGCCCCGGCAGGCCGTTTCCGTAGGAGTTCCCGTACGAGCCGAGATGCGGGGTGGAGTTCAGCAGCCCGAACACGGCGTGGACGGCCGCCCGGACCTGGCCCTCGGGGACCTCCGGGTGGAGCTTGCGGACCACGTCGACCCACAGCTCGACGTACTGGCGCTGGAGCTGGCGCACGAGCTTGCGGTCGCTGTCGCGCAGCCGGTCGAGCTCGCGGTCGTGCAGGGTGATCAGCGGGCGATCGTCGAGGGCGAAGTCGATATGCCCGTCGATCAGTGAGGCGAGCACCTGCTCGGGGGCCCCGCCGGATCCACCGGGTCCATCGGCTTCGGCGACCCTGCGCCTGCCCCCGTCCAGCAGCCGGCCGGAGATCCCGACCAGCAGCTCGGCGAGCATCGCGTCCTTGCCGGCGAAGTGGCGGTACAGACCCGGGCCGCTGATACCGACAGCCGCCCCTATCTCGTCCACTCCGACGCCGTGGAAACCGCGCTCGGCGAAGAGCCGGGCGGCCTCGTTGAGGATCTGCTCGCGCCGGGTCGGGGCGTCGGCTCTGGTGCTCATACAACTGATTCTAGACAGCACGGTTAGCGCTCGTTAACCTGGAGGGGATCGGTTAACGCTCATTAACAAGGAGGGCTGGACCGATGCAGCAGGCACCTGTGCTGGCGAGTGCGGCAGATCCCGCATCCGAGGCCTGGCAGGCCAATGAGGCGGCGCACCGCGAGCTGACCGACACACTGCGCGCGAAGCTGGCCGCGGCCCGTCTGGGCGGCGGTGAGAAGGCCCGCGCACGGCACACCGCGCGCGGCAAGCTGCTGCCACGCGACCGGGTGGACACGCTCCTGGACCCGGGCTCGCCCTTCCTGGAGCTGGCCCCGCTGGCGGCCGACGGGATGTACGACGGCCAGGCCCCCGCGGCCGGGGTGATCGCCGGTATCGGCCGGGTGAGCGGTCGCGAGGTCGTGGTCGTCGCCAATGACGCCACGGTCAAGGGCGGCACGTACTACCCGATGACGGTGAAGAAGCATCTGCGCGCCCAGGAAGTGGCGCTGGAGAACCGTCTGCCGTGTGTCTACCTGGTGGACTCGGGCGGCGCCTTCCTGCCGATGCAGGACGAGGTCTTCCCGGACCGTGAGCACTTCGGCCGGATCTTCTACAACCAGGCACGGCTCTCGGGTGCGCGCATTCCGCAGATCGCCGCGGTGATGGGCTCCTGCACGGCGGGCGGCGCCTACGTCCCGGCGATGAGCGACGAGGCCGTGATCGTGCGGGATCAGGGGACGATCTTCCTGGGCGGGCCGCCGCTGGTGAAGGCGGCGACGGGCGAGGTGGTCACGGCCGAGGAGCTCGGCGGTGGCGAGGTGCACTCCCGGATCTCCGGGGTGACGGACCATCTGGCCGAGGACGACGCCCACGCCCTGCGGATCGTGCGGAACATCGTGGCGACCCTGCCCGAGCGCGGGCCGCTCCCATGGTCCGTGGAGCCCGCCGAGGAGCCGAAGGCCGACCCCTTCGGGCTGTACGGGGCGGTGCCGGCGGACTCGCGCACGCCCTATGACGTCCGGGAGGTCATCGCCCGGATCGCCGACGGCTCCCGGTTCGCCGAGTTCAAGTCGGAGTTCGGGCAGACCCTGGTCACCGGCTTCGCCCGGATCCACGGCCACCCGGTCGGCATCATCGCCAACAACGGCATCCTGTTCGCCGAGTCCGCCCAGAAGGGCGCGCACTTCATCGAGCTGTGCGACCAGCGGGGAATCCCGCTGCTGTTCCTCCAGAACATCTCGGGCTTCATGGTCGGCAAGGACTACGAGCACGGGGGCATCGCCAAGCACGGCGCCAAGATGGTCACGGCCGTGGCCTGCACCCGGGTGCCCAAGCTGACGGTCGTCATCGGCGGCTCCTACGGCGCGGGCAACTACTCGATGTGCGGCCGGGCGTACTCCCCCCGTTTCCTGTGGATGTGGCCCAACGCCAAGATCTCCGTGATGGGCGGGGAGCAGGCCGCATCGGTGCTGGCGACGGTCAAGCGCGACCAGATCGAGGGCCGGGGCGATGCGTGGGCCGTCGATGAGGAAGAGGCCTTCAAGGCCCCCATCCGCGCCCAGTACGAGCAGCAGGGCAATGCGTACTACGCGACCGCCCGGCTGTGGGACGACGGAGTGATCGACCCGCTGGAGACCCGGCAGGTGCTGGGTCTGGCTCTGACCGCCTGTGCCAACGCCCCGCTTCCGCAAAGGGACAGCGCGGCGCCCGGCTTCGGCGTCTTCCGGATGTGAGGGACTGTGGACTTCAAGGGACAGACGATGTTCGACACGGTTCTGGTCGCCAATCGCGGTGAGATCGCGGTCCGCGTCATCCGGACGCTGCGGGCCATGGGGGTGCGCTCGGTCGCCGTCTTCAGCGACGCGGACGCCGATGCCCGGCACGTCCGGGAGGCCGACACCGCGGTGCGGCTCGGTCCGGCCCCCGCGGCGGAGAGCTACCTCTCGGTGAAGCGGCTGCTGGACGCGGCGCGGCTCAGCGGAGCCCAGGCGGTCCACCCCGGCTATGGCTTCCTCGCGGAGAACGCGGCGTTCGCCCAGGCCTGTGAGGACGCGGGGCTGGTCTTCATCGGTCCGTCCGCGTCGGCGATCTCGCTGATGGGCGACAAGATCCGCGCGAAGGAGACCGTACGCAAGGCGGGGGTACCGGTGGTGCCCGGTTCGTCCGGGTCCGGGCTGACGGACGACCAGCTCGCCGACGCCGCCCGGGAGATCGGGATGCCGGTGCTGCTGAAGCCGTCGGCGGGCGGCGGCGGCAAGGGCATGCGGCTCACGCGGGTCGAGTCGGCGCTGCTGGAGGAGATCGCCGCTGCGCGGCGCGAGGCGCGGGCCTCGTTCGGCGATGACACCCTGCTGGTGGAGCGGTGGATCGACCGTCCCCGGCACATCGAGATCCAGGTGCTCGCGGACGGGCACGGCAATGTGGTGCACCTCGGCGAGCGCGAGTGCTCGCTTCAGCGCCGCCACCAGAAGATCATCGAGGAGGCGCCGTCCGTCCTGCTGGACGAGGCGACCCGGGCCGCCATGGGCGAGGCCGCTGTACAGGCGGCGCGCTCCTGCGGCTACCGCGGCGCGGGCACGGTGGAGTTCATCGTCCCGGGCAGTGACCCTTCCGCCTACTACTTCATGGAGATGAACACCCGGCTCCAGGTGGAGCACCCGGTCACCGAGCTGATCACCGGTCTGGATCTGGTGGAGTGGCAGCTGCGGGTGGCGGCGGGCGAGCGGCTCTCGTTCGTCCAGGAGGACGTCCGGCTCACCGGTCACGCCGTCGAGGCCCGGATCTGCGCGGAGGACCCGGCGCGCGGCTTCCTGCCCTCCGGTGGCACGGTGCTCGCCCTTCATGAACCGCAGGGCCAGGGCCTGCGCACCGACTCGGGGCTCAGCGAGGGCACCGAGGTTTCCAGCCTCTACGACCCGATGCTGTCGAAGGTCATCGCCTACGGCCCCGACCGCCGGACCGCGCTGCGCAAGCTGCGCGCGGCCCTGGCGGACACGGTCACCCTCGGCGTGCCGACCAACGCGGGCTTCCTGCGCCGTCTGCTGGACCACCCGGATGTGGTCTCGGGCGACATGGACACGGGGCTCGTGGAGCGGGACGCGGACGGCCTGGTGCCCGGTGGCGTGCCCGACGAGGTGTACGCGGCGGCGGCACTGCTGCGCCGGCCGGGGGCGTCCGGGACGTCCGGCGGCTGGGTCGACCCCTTCTCCGTCCCGAACGGCTGGCGGCTGGGCGGTGAACACGCCGCGACGGTCCACCACTTCCGCATCCCCGGCCAGGACCCGCTGACGGTCCGGGTGAGCGATACGCCGGCGGGGGCCGCGTGCACCGTGGGCGACGCGCCCGCGAAGCCGGTGCGGCGGGTGCGGACGGACGACGGGCCGGGACTGCCGGCGGGCGGGGCCCGGGACCGGTCCGGCACCGTCACCGTCGAGGTCGACGGGGTCACCCACACCTTCCGGCATGCCATCGGGCCCGAGGGGATCTGGCTCGGCCGGGACGGTGACTCCTGGCACGTCCTGGACCACGACCCGGTGGAGGCCTCGCTCAGCGGCGCCGCCCGCCAGGGAGCGGACACGCTGGCGGCGCCGATGCCGGGCACCGTGACCGTGGTCAAGGTCTCCGTCGGTGACACGGTCGAGGCGGGCCAGAGCCTGCTGGTCGTCGAGGCGATGAAGATGGAGCACGTCATCTCCGCCCCGCACGCCGGCACCGTCACCGAGCTGGACGTCACCCCGGGCGCCACCGTCGCCATGGACCAGGTGCTCGCCGTCGTGGCCCCGCGCGAGGACGGACCGAAGGAGCCGAGCGATGACTGACGGACTGCCGATGCAGGTACCCGTCCCGGAGCTCCCGCCGCGGGTGCGCATCCATGAGGTGGGCGCCCGTGACGGTCTCCAGAACGAGAAGGAGGTCGTCCCGACCGAGGTGAAGGCGGAGTTCATCCGCCGTCTCGCCGACGCGGGCCTGACCACCATCGAGGCCACCAGCTTCGTCCACCCCAAGTGGGTTCCCCAGCTGGCGGACGCCGAGGATCTGTTCCCGCGCCTCGGCGGCCTCGAGGGTGTCGCCCTGCCCGTCCTCGTACCCAACGAGCGCGGCCTTGAGCGTGCCCTTGCCCTGGGGGCGCGCCGGATCGCGGTGTTCGGGTCGGCGACCGAGACGTTCGCGGCCCGCAACCTCAACCGGACGGTCGCCGAGTCGCTCGCCATGTTCGAGCCCGTCGTCGCCCGCGCGAAGGACGACAAGGTCCATGTGCGGGGCTACCTCTCGATGTGCTTCGGCGACCCCTGGGAGGGCAGGGTGCCCATCCACCAGGTGGTCCGGGTCGCCAAGCAGCTGATGGACCTGGGCTGCGACGAGCTGAGCCTCGGGGACACCATCGGTGTCGCGACCCCCGGTCATGTGCTCGCCCTGCTCGCCCAGCTCAATGAGGAGGGCGTGCCCACCAGCGCCATCGGGGTGCACTTCCACGACACCTACGGCCAGGCCCTGGCCAACACCTTCGCGGCGCTGGAGCACGGCGTGACCACGGTCGACGCCTCGGCAGGCGGCCTCGGCGGCTGCCCGTACGCCAAGAGTGCCACCGGAAACCTCGCCACCGAAGACCTCGTGTGGATGCTCCACGGCCTCGGTATCGACACCGGGGTCGATCTCGACCGGCTCAGCGCCACCAGCGCGTGGATGGCCGAGCAACTGGGCCGACCCAGCCCGTCCCGCACCGTGCGGGCCCTGTCCCACAAGGAGTCCTAGCCATGTCGCTCGACCACCGTCTTTCCTCCGAGCACGAGGAACTCCGGCGCACCGTCGAGGAGTTCGCCCACGATGTGGTCGCCCCGAAGATCGGCGACTTCTACGAGCGGCACGAGTTCCCCTACGAGATCGTCCGCGAGATGGGCCGTATGGGCCTGTTCGGACTGCCCTTCCCCGAGGAGTACGGCGGGATGGGCGGCGACTACCTGGCCCTCGGTATCGCCCTGGAGGAGCTCGCCCGGGTCGACTCGTCCGTGGCGATCACCCTGGAGGCCGGCGTCTCGCTGGGAGCCATGCCGGTCCACCGCTTCGGCACCGAGAAGCAGAAGCGCGAGTGGCTGCCCCGGCTGTGCTCCGGTGAGGTCCTTGGCGCCTTCGGCCTCACCGAGCCCGACGCGGGCTCGGACGCGGGCGGCACCAAGACCACCGCCGTGCGCGACGAGAGCACCGGCGAGTGGGTGATCAACGGCTCCAAGTGCTTCATCACCAACTCCGGCACGGACATCACGGGCCTGGTCACGGTCACCGCGGTCACCGGCCGCACCCCCGAGGGCAAGCCGCGCATCTCCTCGATCATCGTGCCGTCCGGCACCCCCGGCTTCACCGTCGCCGCCCCCTACTCCAAGGTGGGATGGAATGCGTCGGACACCCGTGAGCTGTCGTTCGCCGACGTCCGGGTCCCGTTCGCCAACCTGCTCGGCGAGGAGGGCCGCGGCTACGCCCAGTTCCTGCGCATCCTCGACGAGGGCCGTATCGCGATCGCCGCGCTCGCCACGGGTCTGGCCCAGGGCTGTGTGGACGAGTCGGTGAAGTACGCCAAGGAGCGGCACGCCTTCGGCCGACCGATCGGGGACAACCAGGCCATACAGTTCAAAATCGCCGACATGGAGATGCGGGCGCACATGGCCCGGATCGGCTGGCGCGACGCGGCTTCGCGCCTCGTCCTCGGTGAGCCGTTCAAGAAGGAGGCGGCGCTCGCGAAGCTCTACTCCTCCACGGTCGCGGTCGACAACGCCCGCGAGGCCACCCAGATCCACGGCGGCTACGGCTTCATGAACGAGTACCCGGTGGCCAGGATGTGGCGGGACTCCAAGATCCTGGAGATCGGCGAGGGCACGAGCGAGGTCCAGCGGATGCTGATCGCAAGGGAGTTGGGGCTCACGGGCTGAGCTTGCGGGCGGTGCCGGGGGTTCCGGTACGACCCCCACCTCTGGACAAGATCTGAGGTTAGGCTAACCTACCTTCGAATCTCGGCCACGAGGCCGCCCCCGGCACGCACGAAAGCGAAACTCCTCATGCCCCATGCCGCTTCCCCCCTGACCCGCCGCGGACTGCTCGCAGCGGGCGGCGCCCTCGGCCTCACCGCCGCCCTCACCGCGTGCGGCGACGACAAGAAGAAGGGCGACACGGCCTCGGACGCCAAGAAGTCCGGACCGTGGGAGTTCAAGGACGACCGCGGCCAGACGGCGAAGGCGCCCAAGTCCCCGGCGAACATAGTCGCGTTCACCGGCGTCGCCGCCGCCCTGTACGACTACGGCGTCGAGTGCAAGGGCGTCTTCGGGCCGACGAAGACCAAGGACGGCAAGGCCGACATCCAGGCCGGCGACATGGACGTCAGCAAGGTGACGGTGGTTGGCAATGTGTGGGGCGAGTTCAGCGTCGAGAAGTACGCGGCCCTCGCTCCCGACGTGCTGATCTCCACCCTGTTCGATGCCTCGGGCACGCTGTGGTACGTCCCCGAGGAGTCCAAGGACAAGATCCTCAAGCTCGCTCCGAGCGTCGGCGTCTCGGTGTACGACCGCCAGCTGCCCGAGTCGCTGAGCCGCATGCTGGAACTGGCGAAGTCGCTCGGCGCCGACGTGCAGGCCGACAAGGTCACCGCGGCGAAGAAGCGGTTCGAGGCGGCCGCCGAGCGTCTGCGCGCGGCAGCCAAGTCCAAGCCGAACATCAAGGTCCTCGTCGGCTCCGGCGCCGACACGATCTTCTATGTCTCCGGCTCGAACCTCTCCATCGACCTCGAGTACTTCAAGTCCCTCGGCGTGAACATCGTCGAGCCGTCGGAGGCGGCCAAGAAGGCCAGCGGCGGCTGGTACGAGAACCTCAGCTGGGAGAACGTCGACAAGTACCCGGCGGACATCATCATGATGGACGACCGCTCCGCGACCCTGCAGCCGGCCGTCCTCGACAAGTCGAAGCCGACCTGGAAGCAGCTGCCCGCGGTCAAGGCGGGCCAGGTCATCCCCCGCACGCCCGAGCCCATCCTTTCCTACGACAAGTGCGTCCCGCTTCTGGAGACCCTGGCCGAAGCCATCGAGAACGCGAAGAAGGTCGCCTGACGATGACGGCAGCCGCAGCCGCCCCGTTCCGTTTCTTCCCTCTCCAGGTCGTACGGACGCGGCGGCTCGGCCCGTCGCTGATACGCGTCACCTTCGGGGGTGAGGCGCTGATGGACTTCGCGTCCGGGGGCCGCGACCAGTCGCTCTCCCTCTTCCTGCCGCACCCGGGGCAGCACGCACCCGTGCTGCCTGCCCCTCAGGACAGCAGCACGGAAGCCATGTACGCCACGCTCGGCGCCTGGCGGGCGCTGCCCGCGGACGAACGCGCCGTGATGCGCTCGTACACGGTGCGGGAGCAGCGTCCCGGCGCGGGTGAACACGGCGAGATGGACATCGACTTCGCCGTCCACGAGGACGGCGGCCCGGCCTGCCGGTGGGCGCAGCGGGCCTCCGCCGGGGACCGGGTGACCGTGCTCGGCCCCGCCGTCGCCGACAACACCGCCGTGCGATTCCGACTGCCCGATGACGCCGACTCGGTGCTGATCTGGGCGGACGAGACGGCGCTACCCGCCGCTTCGGCCATCCTGGAGTGGCTGCCGGCCGGCATCCGCGCACAGGTCTGGATCGAGGTCCCGCACGCCGGTGACCGGATGGAACTCGCCACCGCGGCCGAGGCCACCGTCACCTGGCTGGTACGGGACGAGGGCGCGCCACCGGCCGTCGAGGCCGTGCGGGCCGCTGAGCTCGCGGGCTCGGCGCCGTATGCCTGGATCGCGGGTGAGTCGGGGGCGGTCAAGGCACTTCGCCGCCAGCTGGTGAACGAGCGCGGGCTGGACAAGCGCCGGGTCACGTTCGTGGGCTACTGGCGCAAGGGCCTGAGCGAGGACGCCCTGCGCGAGACCCCCGACGACGCGTCGTAGCCCTCACACCCGAACCCGGACCCCCATGCCGCCCCGCGGCCACGTCGCCATCCGCGAACGGGGCCGCATCGGCGTGCGCACCCGCCTCCGGGCAATCTCCGTTCGGTGCCTGCCTCATGAGTGTGAGCCACATCGCTTCCGCTTCATCGGAACAGGGATCTCCGGGCGTCGAAATTCAGGTTAGGCTAACCTAAGCTCCAATCCCCGCACCGCTCCCTCCTGCCCCAGAGGGCACCTTTGTCACGTCCCCGCACCGGGAAGGCCACCCCATGCGCTCGCACCTGCTCAACGACACAACGGCGGAGCTCTACCGCAGCTCCGTGATCGAAGGAGTCGAGCGGGTGGCGAACAAACTCGCCACGACTCGGCAGCCGTTCACCGGCATCACCCCCGATGAACTCGCCCCCACGATCGCCGCCGTCGATCTCGACCAGCCCCTCGGTGACGCCTCGGCCGCGCTCGACGAGCTGGAGCAGGTGTATCTGCGCGACGCGGTGTACTTCCACCACCCCCGCTACCTCGGCCACCTCAACTGCCCGGTCGTCATCCCCGCCGTGCTGGGCGAGGCCGTGCTCTCGGCCGTCAACTCCTCACTGGACACCTGGGACCAGAGCGCCGGCGGCACCCTGATCGAGCGCCGGCTCATCGACTGGACCACCGGCCGGATCGGTCTCGGCCCGGCCGCCGACGGCGTGTTCACCAGCGGTGGCACCCAGTCCAACCTCCAGG
This sequence comes from Streptomyces sp. NPDC059828, assembly GCF_042731955.1. Classification (NCBI taxonomy): domain Bacteria; kingdom Bacillati; phylum Actinomycetota; class Actinomycetes; order Kitasatosporales; family Streptomycetaceae; genus Streptomyces; species Streptomyces sp. NPDC059828. The sequence continues at coordinate 87,384 of NZ_JBHWIW010000028.1, forward strand.
CGATGCTGCTGGCCCGCCAGGAGGCCAAGACGGACGACCTGTCGAGGCTGCGTGTCTTCGCCTCCGAGTGCAGCCACTTCAGCGTCCAGAAGTCCGCCACCCTGCTCGGGCTCGGCCCCGACGCCGTCGTCTCCGTCCCCACCTGCCACGACAAGCGCATGCAGACGGTCGCCCTCGCTGCCGAACTCCAGAAGTGCCGTCAGGAGGGCCTGGTCCCCATGGCCGTGGTGGCCACCTCGGGCACCACCGACTTCGGCTCCATCGACCCGCTGCCGGAGATCGCCGAGCTGTGCGAGCAGTACGGCGCCTGGATGCATGTGGACGCCGCCTACGGCTGCGGGCTGCTGGCCTCCCCCACCCGCCGCCATCTGCTGGACGGCATCGAGCGCGCCGACTCCGTGACCGTCGACTACCACAAGTCCTTCTTCCAACCGGTGAGCTCCTCCGCACTACTGGTACGGGATCACGCCACGCTGCGGCACGTCACCTACCACGCGGACTACCTCAACCCCCGGCGCACCATCGAGGAGAGGATCCCCAACCAGGTCGACAAGTCCCTCCAGACCACCCGGCGCTTCGACGCGCTCAAGCTCTGGATGACCCTGCGGGTCATGGGCGCCGACGGCGTGGGGCAGCTCTTCGACGAGGTCTGCGACCTGGCCGCCGACGGCTGGCGCCTGCTGGCGGGCGACCCCCGCTACGACGTGGTGGTCGAGCCCAGCCTGTCCACGCTGGTGTTCCGCTACATCCCGGCGCACGTCACCGCGCCGGCCGAGATCGACCGCGCCAACCTCCACGCCCGCAAGGCCCTGTTCGCCTCGGGCGAGGCAGTGGTCGCGGGCACCAAGGTCGACGGCCGCCAGTACCTGAAATTCACCCTGCTGAACCCCGAGACGACCATGGCCGACATCGCCGCCGTCCTCGATCTGATAGCCGGCCATGCCGAGCAGTACCTGGGAGAGAACCTTGTCCACGCGTCCTGAGCACCGTGACATCCACGATTTCATCGGTATCGGACTGGGTCCGTTCAACCTCGGCCTCGCCTGCCTGACCGAGCCCATCGCCGAGCTGAACGGCGTGTTCCTGGAGTCCAAGCCGGACTTCGAGTGGCACTCGGGGATGTTCCTGGACGGCGCCCACCTCCAGACCCCGTTCATGTCGGACCTGGTGACCCTCGCCGACCCGACGTCCCCGTACTCCTTCCTCAACTACCTGAAGGAGAAGGGCCGTCTCTACTCGTTCTACATCCGGGAGAACTTCTACCCGCTGCGGACCGAGTACAACGACTACTGCCGCTGGGCCGCCGCCAAACTGAGCAGCATCCGCTTCAGCACCACGGTGACGAGGGTCGAGTACGAGGCCGGGGACGAGCTCTACGCCGTCCACACCACCGGCGGCCAGGTGTTCCGGGCCCGCCGGGTCGTGCTCGGCACCGGCACTCCTCCGTACATCCCGGACACCTGCCAGGACCTGGGCGGCGACTTCGTCCACAACTCCCGCTACCTCCAGGCCAAGGAAGAGCTCCAGAAGAAGAAGTCCATCACCCTGGTGGGCAGCGGGCAGAGCGCGGCGGAGATCTACTACGACCTGCTCTCCGAGATCGACGTGCACGGCTACCGGCTCAACTGGGTCACCCGTTCCCCGCGGTTCTTCCCGCTGGAGTACACCAAGCTGACCCTCGAGATGACCTCCCCCGAGTACATCGACTACTTCCACGCGCTACCGGAGGCCACCCGCTACCGGCTGGAGTCGCAGCAGAAGAACCTCTTCAAGGGGATCGACGGCGACCTCATCAACGAGATCTTCGACCTGCTCTACCAGAAGAACCTCGGCGGTCCGGTGCCCACCCGGCTGCTCACCAACACCGCCCTGCACAGCGCCCGGCACGAGAACGGGACCTACACCCTGGGGCTGCGTCAGGAGGAGCAGGAGAAGGACTTCGAGATCGAGACCGAGGGCCTGGTCCTGGCCACCGGCTACAAGTACGCCACTCCTGCCTTCCTGGAGCCCGTGCGCGACCGGATCCGCTGGGACGGACAGGGCCGCTTCGACATCGCCCGCAACTACGCGATCGACACCACCGGGCGCGCGATCTTCCTCCAGAACGCCGGGGTGCACACGCACTCGATCACCTCGCCCGACCTCGGCATGGGCCCGTACCGCAACGCCTACATCATCAGTGAGCTGCTCGGGAGCGAGTACTACCCCGTGGAGAAGACCATCGCGTTCCAGGAGTTCGCCGTATGAGCACCACCGCCCCTGCCCTGGGAACGTTCTCCTTCCGTCCCCTGGACCCTCTCGCCGACGCGGAGTTGCTGCACGGCTGGGTCACCCACCCCAAGGCCGCGTTCTGGATGATGCAGGACGCCAGGCTGGAGGACGTGGAACGCGAGTACATGGCGATCGCGTCGTCCGAGCACCACCACGCCTTCCTCGGTCTGCTGGACGGCGAGCCCGCTTTCCTGATGGAGCGCTACGACCCGCGGCACATCGAGCTGGTCGGGCTGTACGAGCCCGAACCGGGCGATGTCGGCATGCACTTCCTTGTGGCCCCGACCGACACCCCGGTACACGGCTTCACCCGGGCCGTGATCACCGCCGTGATGGGGGAGCTGTTCGCGGACCCGGCGACCCGGCGCGTCGTGGTCGAACCGGACGTCGCGAACAAGGCCGTGCACGCACTCAACGAGGCCGTCGGCTTCGTACCCGAGCGCGAGATACAGAAGCCCGAGAAGAAGGCACTGCTGAGCTTCTGCACCCGCGAGCAGTTCGAAGCAGCCACCGGAGCCGCCTGATGAACACCACGAGCATCGACAGCGTCGCCCACCTCACCCCAGCGCTGTGGGCCGAGGCCAGCCGGTTGCTGATCCGCAAGGGGCTCGCCGAGTTCTCCCACGAGCGGCTGCTCGCACCGAAGGACCTCGGCGCCGGCCGGTACGCGGTGTCCAGCGACGACGGCAGGACCGAGTACCGCTTCACCGCCGACCGGTACGCCCTCGACCACTGGCAGATCGACCCCGTGTCGGTCAGCCGCCACCGCGACGGCGCCGAGCTGCCGCTGGACGCCCTGGACTTCTTCACGGAACTGCGCGGCGCGCTGGGCCTGTCCGACGAGATCCTGCCGGTCTACCTGGAGGAGATCTCCTCGACTCTGTCCGGTACGGCCTACAAACTCACCAAGCCGGACGTCTCCGCCGCCGAGCTGGCGCAGGCCGGTTTCCAGGCGATCGAGACCGGGATGACCGAGGGCCACCCCTGCTTCGTCGCCAACAACGGGCGCCTCGGCTTCGGCATCCACGAGTACCACCAATACGCCCCCGAGACGGCGGCCCCCATCCGGCTGCTGTGGCTGGCCGCGCACCGCTCCCGAGCCGCCTTCACCTCCTGCGTGGACCTCGGCTACGAGAACCTGATGCGGGCGGAGCTGGGGCAGGACACCCTCGACCGGTTCGACGCCCGACTGCGCGGGCTCGGTCTGGACCCGGACGACTATCTGCTGATGCCGGTGCACCCCTGGCAGTGGTGGAACAAGCTCTCCGTCACTTTCGCCGCCGAGATCGCCCAGCAGCGGCTGGTGCCGCTCGGCGAAGGGGACGACGAGTATCTGGCCCAGCAGTCGATCCGTACCTTCTTCAACACCAGCGACCCGGCGAAGCACTATGTGAAGACGGCCATGTCCGTGATCAACATGGGCTTCATGCGTGGTCTCTCGGCGGCGTACATGGAGGCCACGCCGGCCATCAACGACTGGCTGGCAGCGCTGGTGGCGAGCGACGAGGTGCTGAGGGCGGCCCGCTTCTCGATCATCCGCGAGCATGCGGCGGTGGGCTACCGGCACCTGGAGTACGAGGCCGCCACCGACCGCTACTCGCCCTACCGGAAGATGCTCGCCGCACTGTGGCGCGAGAGCCCGGTGCCCACGCTGGTGGAGGGCGAGCGCCTGGCGACCATGGCGTCCCTGCTGCACACCGACCGTTCGGGGAAGTCCTTCGCGGGCGCCCTGGTCACCGGGGCGGACCTGGCCCCCGAGGAGTGGCTGCGGGGCTATCTGGACGCCTATCTGGTGCCGGTGCTGCACTGCTTCTACGCGTACGACCTCGTCTACATGCCGCACGGAGAGAACGTGATCCTCGTGCTCGGCTCGGACGGCTCGGTGCGGCGTGCGATCTTCAAGGACCTCGCCGAGGAGATCTGCGTGATGGACCCGGACGCGGTCCTGCCACCCGCGGTGGAGCGGATCCGCGCCGAGGTCCCTGAGGACATGAAGCTGCTGTCGGTCTTCACCGATGTCTTCGACTGCTTCTTCCGCTTCCTGGGAGCCACGCTCGCGGCAGAGGGCGTGCTGGACGAGGACTCGTTCTGGCGGACGGTCGCCGCGTGTGTCTCCGGCTACCAGGAGTCCATGCCGCAGCTCGCGGACAAGTTCGCCCAGTACGACATGTTCGCCGACGAGTTCGCGCTGTCCTGCCTCAACCGGCTCCAGCTGCGCGACAACAAGCAGATGGTGGACCTCACCGACCCCTCGGGCGCGCTCCAGCTCGTGGGCAGTCTGCGGAACCCGATCGCGCCGTTCCGCCGGTAGGCCGAGGGCGGCACGGTCACGGACGGGCGGGCGCCCTGCGGAGATACGGTCCTCCGCGGGGCGCCCGCTTCACGCGCGTCCCCGGCGGAGCCGGATCCTCCGCCACCCCGGTGCCAGAATCACCCGCATGGCGGAAATCATCGACAAGAGCGGCACCTGGATCTTCGACGGCGACGGTGTGCGGATCGTGCCCGGCCATGACAGGGGCGTGAGCCTGCTGCGCCGTACCCTCGGTGAAATCGGCATACCGCTGGGCGCGTTGGCCGGGATCTCGTACGCGCCCGGCAAGAAGTCCGGGCTGCTCAAGCTCCGTCTGCGCGAAGGTGCGGACCCGCTGCTGACGGTCGCCCGGGGCAGGCTGGACGACGACTCCGACCCCTACCGGCTGACCGTGTCACCGGAACGCGCGGGCGTCGCCGAGTACTTCGTGGACGAGGTACGCAACGCCCTGTTGCTCGAGGGGATCGACGACGGCCCGGCGAGCTCGTATCTGCTGCCCGGCCCCAGCGTGCCCCTCAGCGTCGGCGCGGGCGACGGCACGGTCGCCTTCGACGGCGAGCAGATCCGGCTGGAGTGGAACTGGAAGACGGACGACACCAAGGCGTCGGCCGGTCCCCAGGTCCTGGACCTCGCCGAGGTCACCGCCGTGGAGTGGCTGCCCGCGACCGGTCTGGAGAACGGCTACCTGCGGTTCCGGGTGGCTCAGGCCAGACCGCCTGCGGCGCCGAAGTACGATCCCCTCTCCGTGGAGCTCTGGGGCTTCCGCAAGGACCCGCTGATGGCGCTGGTCGGGGCGGCCGTGCTGGTACGGCTGCGGCAGCTCCCGGTCCCCCGGGCGGCCCTGCTGCCCCCGGAGCCCGCAGCCGTCGCCGACGATCACGACGTACTGCTCCGCAGGCTGCGTGAACTGGGTGAGTTGCATCACGCCGGGATACTGACGGACGACGAGTTCGCCGCCGCCAAACAGGCGGTTCTCAAGCGCATGTGAAGCCCGCAGAGCTGGCCTCTGTAACCTTGGTCACGCAGGTGCCTGCCCGGATTCGGGCAGGAATCTTGCGTTCAGGGCCGGTCGCCCTTCAGTATCTACGGGTGCTCGATCGCCGACCGCCGTCCCATGAGGACCTCATCGACCATCTGGTGCGCAGCACCGCGCTCCAGCGCGGTGAAGCGGTCCGGGTGGTGCTCGATGTGCTGGCGTTCTTCGACGAGACCACGGAGGAGTTCGTCCGCCGACGGCACCGCGAGCTCCAGTCCGGCGGAGCCGTGAACGCGGAGATCTTCGACCGTGTCGCGGCCGAGCTGCGGCACCGTGCCGTGGCACCGCCCGAGCTCACGCTCAGGCAGCTGCGCCGGATCGTCTACGGCTGATCGTCCGGACGGACGCATCGGACGGCCGGGCACCACACCCATCGAACCTGGAGGGGCAAAGACTTTATGTGCGGAATCGTTGGTTACATCGGGAAGCGCGATGTCGCGCCGCTGCTGCTGGAAGGCCTGGCGCGGCTTGAGTACCGGGGCTACGACTCCGCGGGCATGGTCATCACCAGCCCGAAGGCCTCCGGGCTGAAGATGGTCAAGGCCAAGGGCCGGGTCCGGGACCTCGAGGCCCGCGTCCCCAAGCGCTTCACCGGCACCACCGGTATCGCGCACACCCGCTGGGCCACCCACGGCGTCCCGAGCGACCACAACGCGCACCCGCACATGGACCCCGAGAACAAGGTCGCCGTCGTCCACAACGGCATCGTGGACAACGCCATGGAGCTGCGCGCCAAGCTCGAGGCCGACGGGGTCGTCTTCGCCTCCGAGACCGACACCGAGGTGCTCACCCACCTGATCGCCCGCTCCCAGGCCGAATCCCTGGAGGAGAAGGTCCGCGAGGCGCTCAAGGTCGTCGAGGGCACCTACGGCATCGCCGTCATGCACGCCGACTTCAACGACCGCGTCGTCGTCGCCCGCAACGGCTCCCCGGTCGTCCTCGGCATCGGCGAGAAGGAGATGTTCGTCGCCTCCGACGTCGCCGCGCTGGTCGCCCACACCCGCCAGGTCGTCACCCTGAACGACGGCGAGATGGCCACCCTGAAGGCCGACGACTTCCGCACCTACACGACCTCGGGCACGCGCACCACCGCCACCCCCGAGACCGTCGAGTGGGAGGCCGCCTCCTACGACATGGGCGGCCACGACACCTACATGCACAAGGAGATCTCCGAGCAGCCCGACGCGGTGGACCGCGTGCTGCGCGGCCGCATCGACGACCGGTTCTCCACCGTGCACCTGGGCGGGCTCAACCTGGACGCCCGCGAGGCCCGCGGCATCCGCCGCGTCAAGATCCTCGGCTGCGGCACCTCCTACCACGCGGGCCTGATCGGCGCCGGGCTCATCGAGTCCCTGGCCCGTATCCCCGCCGACTCCGAGCCCGCTTCCGAGTTCCGCTACCGCAACCCGGTCGTGGACCCCGACACCCTCTACATCGCCGTCTCCCAGTCCGGTGAGACCTACGACGTGCTGGCCGCCGTCCAGGAGCTCAAGCGCAAGGGCGCCCGCGTCCTCGGCGTGGTAAACGTGGTCGGCTCCGCGATCGCCCGCGAGACGGACGGCGGCGTCTACGTGCACGCCGGCCCCGAGGTGTGCGTGGTGTCCACGAAGTGCTTCACCAACACGGTGGTCGCCTTCGCGCTGCTCGCGCTGCACCTGGGCCGTATCCGCGACCTGTCGGTGGCCGACGGCAAGCGCATCATCGAGGGTCTGCGCAAGCTGCCCGCCCAGATCTCCGAGATCCTCGAGTCCGAGGACGAGATCAAGAAGCTGGCGGCCGAGTACGCGGACGCCAAGTCGATGATGTTCATCGGCCGGGTGCGCGGCTACCCGGTGGCGCTCGAGGCCTCCCTGAAGCTCAAGGAGATCTCCTACATCCACGCCGAGGCCTACCCGGCGTCCGAGCTGAAGCACGGCCCGCTGGCGCTGATCGAGCCCGCGCTGCCCACGGTTGCGATCGTGCCGGACGACGAGCTGCTGGAGAAGAACCGCGCCGCGCTCGAGGAGATCAAGGCCCGCAGCGGCAGGATCCTCGCGGTGGCGCACCAGGAGCAGGAGAAGGCCGACCACACGGTGATCGTGCCGAAGAACGAGGACGAGCTGGACCCGATCCTCATGGGCATCCCGCTCCAGCTGCTGGCCTACCACACGGCCCTGGCCCTCGGCCGGGACATCGACAAGCCGCGCAACCTGGCGAAGTCGGTGACGGTGGAGTAGTCCACCTCCTACGGCAGACGGCGACCCCCTGCACACGCCACCGGCG
>NZ_JBHWIW010000029.1:0-91474 GCF_042731955.1 Streptomyces sp. NPDC059828
TCCGCCGGCCGCGCCCCGCCCGTTCTTTGCTCAATGAATGGCGGGAATCAAACTCCCGTTAATGTCCACTACTGGCTCACCGTTCAACAGTGGCGTACGCCACATCGGTGGGAGCGGTGTTGAGCCAAGTCGGGTCAGAATAAGCCAAGTTGGGCCGCTGATGGCCGCGCAAGACCCCCGGGCCCTGGGACGGCGGGAAAAGGCGACGGGCGGGAGCGGCACCTCCGCACAAGGTGCCTCTCCCGCCCGTCTCCTGGGTGCCGCGGCCGCCGCTGGGTCGGTGAGGGTTGAGGGTCGAGCCACCGACGGCCCCGGATTCTCAAGCGCCGGTCAGCGGCTGTCGCTCCCCGAGGACTGCGCCGCCGCGCGGCCCGCCTCCAGGCGCGCCACGGGGATGCGGAACGGCGAGCAGGAGACGTAGTCCAGACCCACCTCGTGGAAGAAGTGCACCGACTCGGGGTCGCCACCGTGCTCGCCGCACACGCCGAGCTTGAGGTCGGGGCGGGTGGCCCGGCCGGCCGCGACGGCGTCACGGACGAGCGCGCCGACACCGTCCTTGTCGATGGTCTCGAACGGGCTGACGCCGAAGATGCCCTTCTCCAGGTAGGCCGTGAAGAAGCTGGCCTCCACGTCGTCCCGGCTGAAGCCCCACACGGTCTGGGTGAGGTCGTTCGTGCCGAAGGAGAAGAACTCCGCGGCCTCGGCGATCTGACCGGCGGTCAGCGCGGCACGCGGCAGCTCGATCATCGTGCCGAGGGCCAGCTTGAGGGCGACGCCGGTGGCGGCCTCGACCTCGGCGATGACCTGCTCGGCCTCCTCGCGGACGATCTCCAGCTCCTGCACGGTGCCGACGAGCGGGATCATGATCTCGGCGCGCGGGTCGCCCTTGGCGTTCTTGCGCTCGGCCGCGGCCTCGGCGATCGCCCGCACCTGCATGGTGAACAGGCCGGGGATGACCAGGCCCAGACGGACACCGCGCAGACCCAGCATCGGGTTCTGCTCGTGCAGGCGGTGCACGGCCTGGAGCAGGCGCAGGTCGTTCTCGTTGTGGTCCTTGCGGGACTCGGCGAGGGCGACGCGCACCGACAGCTCGGTGATGTCCGGCAGGAACTCGTGCAGCGGCGGGTCGAGCAGCCGCACGGTCACCGGCAGACCGTCCATCGCCTCGAAGAGCTCGATGAAGTCCTTCTTCTGCAGCGGCAGCAGGTTCTTCAGCGCGTCCTCGCGCTCGTCGTCGGTGTCGGCGAGGATCAGCTTCTCGACCATCTCGCGGCGCTCGCCGAGGAACATGTGCTCGGTGCGGCACAGGCCGATGCCCTGGGCACCGAAGCGGCGGGCGCGCAGGGCGTCCTCGGCGTTGTCGGCGTTGGCCCGTACGCGCAGCCGGCGTACCCGGTCCGCGTAAGCCATGATCCGGTGCACGGCCTGGACCAGCTCGTCGGCGTCGTCGGCGCCCGCGTGCATCCGGCCCTCGAAGTACTCGACGACCGGGGAGGGCACCACCGGCACCTCACCGAGGTACACCTTGCCGGTGGAGCCGTCGATGGAGACCACGTCGCCCTCTTCGACGACCGTGCCGTTGACGGTCATCCGGCGGCGCTTGGTGTCGACCTCGAGCTCTTCGGCGCCGCAGACGCAGGTCTTGCCCATGCCGCGGGCGACCACGGCCGCGTGCGAGGTCTTGCCACCGCGGGAGGTCAGGATGCCCTCGGCGGCGATCATGCCGTCCAGGTCGTCGGGGTTGGTCTCACGGCGGATCAGGATGACCTTCTCGCCGGAGCGGGACCACTTGACGGCCGTGTAGGAGTCGAAGACGGCCTTGCCGACGGCGGCGCCCGGGGAGGCGGCGATGCCCCGGCCGAGCTTCTCGACCTTGGCGGACTCGTCGAAGCGGGGGAACATCAGCTGGGCGAGCTGGGCGCCGTTGACCCGCTGGAGCGCCTCGGCCTCGTCGATGAGGCCCTGGTCCACGAGCTGGGTGGCGATACGGAAGGCGGCACCTGCGGTGCGCTTGCCCACGCGGGTCTGGAGCATCCAGAGCTGCCCGCGCTCGATGGTGAACTCGATGTCGCACAGGTCCTTGTAGTGCGTTTCGAGCGTCTCCATGATCTGCATGAGCTGGTCGTACGACTTCTTGTCGATCGACTCCAGATCGGCGAGCGGCACGGTGTTGCGGATACCGGCGACGACGTCCTCGCCCTGGGCGTTCTGGAGGTAGTCGCCGTAGACGCCCTGGTGACCCGACGCGGGGTCGCGGGTGAAGGCGACGCCGGTGCCGGAGTCGGGGCCGAGGTTGCCGAACACCATGGAACAGACGTTGACCGCGGTGCCCAGGTCGCCCGGGATGCGCTCCTGGCGGCGGTAGAGCTTGGCGCGGTCGGTGTTCCAGGAGTTGAAGACCGCGTTGATGGCGAGATCCATCTGCTCACGCGGGTCCTGCGGGAAGTCACGGCCGGTCTCGGCCTTGACGATCTTCTTGAACTGCTTGACCAGCTTCTTGAGGTCGGCGGCGTCGAGATCGGTGTCGACGGCGACCTTCTTGGCGGCCTTGGTCTCATCGAGGACGTCCTCGAAGAGCTCACCGTCGACGCCGAGCACGGTCTTGCCGAACATCTGGATGAGCCGGCGGTACGAGTCCCAGGCGAAGCGCTCGTCGCCCGCCTGCTTGGCCAGGCCCTCGGCGGACGCGTCGGAGAGCCCGATGTTGAGGACGGTGTCCATCATTCCGGGCATCGAGAACTTGGCGCCGGAGCGTACGGACACGAGCAGCGGGTCGTCGGCCTGGCCGAGCTTCTTGCCCATCTTCTGCTCAAGGGCCTCGAGGTGCGCACTCACCTCGTCACGCAGCGCCGCGGGCTCCTCGCCGCTTTCGAGGTAGACCTTGCACGCCTCGGTGGTGATGGTGAAGCCCGGAGGGACGGGCAGCCCGAGGTTGGTCATCTCGGCGAGGTTCGCACCCTTGCCACCGAGGAGGTCCTTGAGGTCCCTGTTGCCCTCGGTGAAGTCGTAGACGAACTTCTGATCTTTGTTTTCCGACACGGGTCTCGACTCCTCGAGGACTCGGTGGCTGCCCTGACGGCGAGGAACATACCCAGATCGAAGGTGTTTGGGTACGTGCACTTCTCCGTCATCGGGGCTTAACCACCCGTCCGCCAGCAGATCGCAGGTTACTGACGTGTTAACGGGACGCCCATGACTCTTTCACGCCTCGAAGAGTGCTTGACTGAAAGCGGAAATTGTCCGCTCACATGAGCGCTCAAGAGGCCAGATGAGTTCAACTCTTGAACACAGAAAGGGTGGCACTCAGTGCCACCCTTCTAAAGGTGCAGCCATCATCCAGGCGCTCATCTGAGCGCCATCCCGATCAAAGGTGGCGAGGATCACGCCGCCACGCATGGCCTGTTTCCGGCATCCGGACGCCGGTTGGGACGGTCCGGCCAGCTCAGCCGCCCGACGTGTCCAGCTCCGCATCCTCACTCACACCTGCACAGTCGTACGGGTCCTTCAGCCAGCCGTCGGGTAGTACGACCCGATTGTTCCCGGATGTCCGGCCGCGCGGGCCGTCCGCGCCGACCGGCCACGGCTGATTCAGGTCCAGCGTGCTCAGCTGAGCGCGCAGCTCGTCCAGGGACGAGGTCACCGCGAGCTTCTTGCGCATCTCCGAACCCACGGCGAACCCCTTGAGGTACCAGGCCACATGCTTTCGGAAGTCGATGACGCCACGGGACTCGTCACCGATCCACTCCCCCAGCAACTGGGCATGGCGCACCATGACCTCCGCGACCTCACGCAGCGACGGCCGCGCGTACTGCCCGGTCCCCTCGAAGGCCGCCACCAGATCCCCGAAGAGCCAGGGCCTGCCGAGGCAGCCGCGCCCCACGACCACGCCGTCACAGCCGGTCTCGCGCATCATCCGCAGGGCGTCGTCGGCCGACCAGATGTCTCCGTTGCCGAGCACGGGGAGCTCCGGGACATGCTCCTTGAGCCGGGCGATGGCCTCCCAGTCGGCGGTGCCGCCGTAGTGCTGCGCCGCCGTGCGCCCGTGCAGGGCGATGGCCGTGACGCCCTCGTCCACGGCGATCCGGCCCGCGTCGAGATAGGTGATGTGGTCGTCGTCGATGCCCTTGCGCATCTTCATGGTCACCGGCAGGTCGCCGGCGTTGCCGACCGCCTCGTTGAGGATCGCCCGCAGCAGGTTCCGCTTGTACGGGAGCGCCGAGCCGCCGCCCTTGCGGGTCACCTTGGGGACCGGGCAGCCGAAGTTCAGGTCGATATGGTCGGCCAGATCCTCGTCCACGATCATGCGCACGGCCTTGCCGACGGTGACCGGGTCCACTCCGTAGAGCTGGATCGAGCGCGGGGTCTCGGTCTTGTCGAAGTGGATGAGCTGCATCGTCTTCTCGTTGCGCTCGACCAGCGCCCGCGTCGTGATCATCTCGCTCACGAACAGTCCCTTGCCGCCACTGAACTCGCGGCAGAGGGTGCGGAAGGGTGCGTTGGTGATGCCCGCCATGGGGGCGAGCACGACCGGGGGCTGCACGGGGTGCGGCCCAATCGAGAGGGTGGGATGCGTGGCCATTCGCCTATTGTCGCGCACCGCCAGGTTCATTAGTTAGGCGTACTATGCACTCATGCCCGCGTCAACATCGGCCCCGGGTCCCCGGCGGCGGCTGCTGATCCTGGCGATCTGCTGCATGAGCCTGCTGATCGTCAGTCTGGACGCCACCGTCCTCAACGTCGCTCTGCCCTCGATCCGCCAGGACCTGGGCGCGAGCGTGGCCGACCTCCAGTGGATCATCGACGCCTACACCCTCGTCCTGGCGTCCCTGCTGGTTCTCGCGGGTTCCACCGCCGACCGGATCGGCCGCCGCAAGGTCTTCCTGACGGGTCTCGTGCTCTTCACGCTGGGCTCCGCCCTGTGCTCCCTCGCACCGGACCTCCCCCTGCTCGTCGTCTTCCGCATGGTGCAGGCGGTGGGCGGCTCGATGCTCAACCCGGTCGCGATGTCGATCATCACCAACACCTTCACCGACCCACGCGAACGCGCCCGCGCCATCGGCGCCTGGGGCGGTGTGGTCGGCATCTCGATGGCCGCGGGTCCGGTCATCGGCGGCCTGCTGGTCGAAACGGTCGGCTGGCGCTCGATCTTCTGGCTCAACATCCCGGTCGGCCTCGCCGCCCTCCTGCTCACCTGGCGCTACGTCCCCGAGTCCCGCGCCCCCAAGCCGCGCAGGCCCGACCCGGTCGGTCAACTCCTCGTCATCGCCCTGCTCGGCTCCGTCACGTACGCGATCATCGAGGCCCCCAGCAAGGGAGCAGCCGTCCTCCCCCTGGCCGGGGTCGCGGTCGCCTCCCTCGCCACGCTGTTGCTCTACGAGCCCCGCCGCGACGAGCCCCTCATCGACCTGCGCTTCTTCCGCTCGGCACCGTTCAGCGGCGCGACCGTGATCGCGATCAGCGCCTTCGCCGCGCTGAGCGGCTTCCTGTTCCTCAACACCCTCTACCTCCAGGGCCTGCGCGGCCTGTCCCCGCTCCACGCAGGGCTGTACATGCTTCCCATGGCCGGGCTCACCTTCCTGTGCGCCCCGCTCTCCGGCCGCCTGGTCGGCGCCCGCGGCCCACGCCTGCCCCTGATCGTCGCCGGAACCACGATGGCGGCGAGCGCCCTGCTGTTCGCCGCCTTCGACGCGGAATCGAGCACACTGCTGCTCTTCACCGGCTACGTGCTGTTCGGCCTCGGCTTCGGCATGGTGAACGCCCCCATCACCAACACCGCGGTCTCCGGAATGCCCCGCGCCCAGGCGGGCGTGGCCGCTGCCATCGCCTCCACCAGTCGCCAGACCGGCGCGACCCTCGGCGTCGCCGTCATCGGCTCCGTCCTGGCAGCCGGCACCAATGCCGCAGCCCCCGCCTCGACCTTCCTGGAGGCAAGCCGCCCGGCCTGGTGGATCATCATGGCCTGCGGTCTGTCGGTCCTCGTGGTGGGCGCGGCGACGAGCGGACGGTGGGCACGGGAGACGGCCCGGCGGACGGCGGAGCGACTCGAGCGCACAGGGGCGCGGGTGGCGGCACGGAGCGGGTCATAGGCATCCCGGGTGCCTCGTTCTCCCCGAGCCTGGCCCGCTGTCAGGCGGGTCACTGTGCTTCGTGCAGCGGCTGTTCACGTTCACGATCGGACGGGGGCGACGCGCAAAGCCGGTGGGCCCGGACCGCAGCATGCGGTCCGGGCCCACCTTGTGCCGGGCGTCAGCTCTGCTGGTCTTCCTGCTTGCCCTGTGTGCGCTCACGCATCTTGCGCAGCAGCTCCTGCTTCTGTTCGTCGGCCGACTTCTGCCCGGCCGCGCGGGCCGGGCCGTTGCCGTGCTGGTCGGCACGGGACAGCTTCTTTCGCTGTCCGCCCACGCCGAGAAGGTTGTTGCGGCTCTTGGCCACCGGATTCTCCTGTCCTGGTGAGAAGGGGTTCGTCGCGGGGCGGGTGGGGATGTCGCTCTCAGTCGACGATGTCGGGCAAGCCCGACGATGCAGGCCGGGGCGCCCTCATGGGGGTGCGGCACACCGGCAGACCCACCCGCTGCACTCTCACTCGTAGATCTGGTGGAAAGAACACATACCGCGACCGTACCCGCACCCCACGCCCCGGGCACCTGGTTTTCAGGGGTACGGGGATTCAGGGGTACAGGGATTCAGGGGTTCATGGGGCGACCGTCGCCTGGTGCGCCTCTGTGAGGTGCTCCTCCGCCTTCAGCCACGGCAGGAACTGCGCGTTCTTGCGCCAGCCGCACGTCTCGCAGGTCAGGGTGCGCTGGATGCCCGACTTCCTGACGTGCACGACGTGTTCGCGGCCGTGCTGGTCCCATCGGCTGACCCTGCTGCTGGTCATGGACGGCATCGGTCCCCTCCCGGTGGCGCTCCCGGTGACGCGTGCGCGCCCAGTGTGCACGACAAAGGCCGACCGGGCACCAGCCCGGTCGGCCTTTGTCCTAAGCAGCACGCTCGGCGTCAGGCACCGATGAGGCGCGTCGCCAGGTACCCCTGGATCTGGTCCAGGGACACTCGCTCCTGCTTCATCGAGTCGCGCTCGCGCACCGTCACCGCGTTGTCGTCGAGGGTGTCGAAGTCGACGGTCACGCAGAACGGGGTACCGATCTCGTCCTGGCGCCGGTAGCGGCGGCCGATCGCGCCCGCGTCGTCGAACTCGATGTTCCAGTGCTGGCGCAGGTCGGCCGCGAGGCCCTTCGCCTTCGGGGAGAGCTGCGGGTTGCGGGACAGCGGCAGCACCGCGACCTTCACCGGGGCGAGGCGGTGGTCGAGGCGCAGCACGGTGCGCTTCTCCATGACGCCCTTGGCGTTGGGGGCCTCGTCCTCGTTGTAGCCGTCGAGGAGGAACGCCAGCATCGTGCGGCCGACACCGGCGGCGGGCTCGATGACGTACGGCATCCAGCGCTCCTGCGCCTCCTGGTCGTAGTACGACAGGTCGGTGCCGGAGGCCTTGGAGTGGGCCGTGAGGTCGTAGTCGGTGCGGTTGGCGACGCCTTCGAGCTCGCCCCACTCACTGCCGCCGAACTGGAAGCGGTACTCGATGTCGGCGGTGCGCTTGGAGTAGTGGGAGAGCTTCTCCTTGGGGTGCTCGTACCAGCGCATGTTCTCCTCACGGAGACCCAGGCCGGTGTACCAGTTCCAGCGCTGCTCCATCCAGTACTCCTGCCACTGCTCGTCCTCGCCCGGCTTGACGAAGAACTCCATCTCCATCTGCTCGAACTCGCGGGTGCGGAAGATGAAGTTGCCCGGCGTGATCTCGTTGCGGAAGGACTTGCCGACCTGCGCGATGCCGAACGGCGGCTTGCGGCGCGCGCTCTGCTGGACCTGGGCGAAGTTGGTGAAGATGCCCTGGGCGGTCTCGGGCCGCAGGTAGGCGATGGAGCCCGAGTCCTGGGTGGGGCCGAGGTGGGTGGAGAGCAGACCCGAGAACTGCTTGGGCTCGGTGAACTGGCCCTTGTTACCGCAGTTGGGGCAGTTGATGTCGGCCAGGCCGTTCGCCGGGGCGTGGCCGTGCTTCTCCTCGTAGGCCTCTTCCAGGTGGTCGGCGCGGTAGCGCTTGTGGCAGGAGGTGCACTCGGTGAGCGGGTCGGAGAAGGTGGCGACGTGGCCGGAGGCCTCCCAGACCTCGGTGGCCAGGATCACCGACGAGTCGATACCGACGACGTCCTCACGCGAGGTGACCATGTAGCGCCACCACTGGCGCTTGATGTTCTCCTTGAGCTCGGTGCCCAGCGGTCCGTAGTCCCAGGCGGCACGCTGTCCGCCGTAGATCTCGCTGCACGGGTAGACAAAGCCACGGCGCTTGCTCAGGTTGACGATCGTGTCGATCTTGTCGGCGGCCACGGTGCTCTCTTCATTACGACGACGGGTAGGACGACTGGCTGGGGCGGCGCGAGGCGCCCGGCCGGGGTGATGAGTGGCGAGTGCTTCAGATTACCGGCGGCCTCACCCCTCCGATCAAATCGGTGCAGGAGCTGAGCGACTCCTTCATCTTGTTGACAATCGTTTCCACTCTTGTTGAAAATGACTGTCATGAACGTACGCCGCCTCATATCCACCGGTGCCGTCGCGGGAGCGACCGCACTGTCGCTCGTCACCCTGTCCGCCTGCGCGGGGGCCTCCGGCGCCGCGGGCAGGCACGGCGGCGGCAAGCTGGATGTGGTGGCGTCCTTCTATCCCATGCAGTATCTCGCCGAGCAGATCGGTGGGGAACACGTGGCGGTCACCACCCTCACCAAGCCCGGCGTCGAGCCGCATGACCTGGAGCTGAAGCCCAGGCAGGCGTCCGCGCTCCGCCAAGCCGACTACGTCCTCTATCTCAAGGGCGTCCAGCCGGCCGTGGACGACGCCATCGCACAGGCCGGCGTCGAGCACACCGTCGACGCGGGCACCCTGACCGAGCTGGAGGCGCACGGCACCGCGGTCGGCGGTGATCACGACCACGCACACGGCGACGACGAACACGGTGGCGGCCAGGACCCGCATGTCTGGCTCGACCCGGTGAAGTACGCGGAGATCGCCCGCGGTGTCGGCAAGTCCCTGGAGAAGGCCGACCCCGCCCACTCCGCCGAGTACACCAAGAACACCGACGCGCTGGTCGCCAAGCTCAACACCCTCAACACCCGCTTCACAGACGGGCTGAAGCACACCGGCACCCGGACCTTCATCACCACCCACGCCGCCTTCGGCTATCTCGCCGAGCGCTACGGGCTCGAGCAGCAGGGCATCGCGGGGCTCGACCCCGAGTCGGAGCCGAGCCCCGCACGTATCAGGGAGCTCCAGAGCGTGGCGAAGCAGGACAAGGTGACCACGGTGTTCTTCGAGACCCTGGCCAGCGACCGGACCGCCAGGACCCTGGCCGGTGACACCGGGCTGAAGACGGACGTGCTGGACCCCCTGGAGGGGATCACGGACCGCTCCAAGGGCGATGACTACATCGGCGTCATGGAGTCCAACCTGGCCGCGCTGCGCAAGGCACTCGGCGCCCAGTGACGGACACCGTGGCAGAAAAGACGACAGCATCGGAGACACAGGCCATGGAGACGCAGGAGCCCCAGGGGCTTCAGGAGCCCGTCATATCCGTCCGCGGCGCCCGGGCCACCCTCGGCTCCCGCCCCGTACTGCGCGGGGTCGACCTCACCGTGCGCCGGGGCGAGGTCGTCGCGCTGCTCGGCGCCAACGGCTCGGGCAAGTCGACGGCCGTCCGGTCCGTGATCGGGCAGGTGCCGCTCACCGACGGCTCGGTCTCCCTCTTCGGTACGGAGCTGCGGCGCTTCCGCGACTGGAAGCGGGTCGGTTACGTACCCCAGCGCACCACCGCGACCAGCGGTGTCCCCGCGACCGTCCGCGAGGTGGTGTCCTCCGGCCGGCTGTCGCGTACGAAGCTGGGGTGGCCGTCCAAGGCCGACCGCGCCGCGGTCCAGCGGGCGATCGAGCTGGTCGGGCTGGCCGACCGGGCCAAGGACGCGGTGGGCGCCCTGTCCGGGGGCCAGCACCAGCGGGTACTGATCGCCCGTGCGCTCGCCGCCGACCCCGAACTGCTGATCATGGACGAGCCGATGGCCGGCGTGGACCTGGCCAGCCAGGAGATCCTGGCCGGGACGCTGCGCGAGCAGGTCGCGGCCGGGACGACCGTGCTGCTGGTGCTGCATGAGCTGGGACCGCTGGAGCCGCTGATCGACCGGGCCGTGGTGCTACGCGACGGCTGCGTGGTCCATGACGGTCCGCCGCCCGAGGCCGTCGGCCAGCACGCGCTGCCCGGGCATGACCACGTACATCCGCACGCGGCCGATGAGCCGCTCCGCACGGGACTGCTGACCTGACCATGGAATTCCTCCAGGACCCCTTTATGCAGCGGGCGCTGCTCGCCGCCGTGCTGGTCGGTGTGATCGCCCCGGCGGTCGGCATCCACCTGGTGCAGCGCCGCCAGGCGCTGATGGGCGACGGCATCGGCCATGTCGCGCTGACCGGTGTCGGCCTCGGCTTCCTGCTGTCCACCAACCCGGTGTGGATGGCGACCCTCGTCGCCGTCGTCGGCTCGGTCGCGATGGAGCTGATCCGGGCGTACGGGCGCACCCGCGGCGACATCGCGCTCGCGATGCTGTTCTACGGCGGTATGGCGGGCGGGGTGATGCTGATGAACCTCAGCGACACCGGCTCGAACGCCAACCTCACCTCGTATCTCTTCGGCTCGCTGTCCACGGTCTCCGACGAGGACCTCACGGCGATCTGCCTGCTCGCGGCCTTTGTGCTGCTGGTGACGGTGGGGCTGCGGCGGCAGCTCTTCGCGATCAGCCAGGACGAGGAGTTCGCCCGGGTCACCGGGCTTCCGGTGCGGGCGCTCAACCTGCTGGTCGCGGTGACGGCGGCGGTCACCGTGACGGTCGCGATGCGCGTGGTCGGTCTGCTGCTGGTGAGCGCACTCATGGTGGTGCCGGTGGCCGCGGCACAGCAGATCACCCGGTCGTTCAAACTGACCTTCGTGGTGTCCGTGGCGATCGGCATCGTCGTGACGCTGACGGGTACGGTCACGACGTACTACCAGGACGTGCCGCCGGGTGCGACGATCGTGTTGCTGGCCATCGCGGTCTTCGTGCTGCTCACCGCGCTGGCGACGCCGCTGGCGCGACGGCGGGCGAAAACCGTCATCGCGGCGGCCGGAGACCGGTGCGAGACGGCGGCTGAGATCAGTCGCCGCCCGGCCGATGACGTCAGGGTCTGATACCGGGCCTGGCAGAATGGCCCGTCCGAGGAGCGGGCGGATCGAAGGAGGCACCTGTGGTGACGGCTGGACCCCCCGTACGCGGCCGGTCGACCCGGCAGCGGGCCGCGGTGGCGGCGGCACTCGACGAGGTGGACGAGTTCCGCAGCGCGCAGGAGCTGCACGACATGCTCAGGCACCGCGGTGATTCGGTGGGGCTGACCACGGTCTACCGGACGTTGCAGTCCCTTGCCGAGGCCGGTGAGGTGGATGTGCTGCGCACCACCGAGGGCGAGGCGGTCTACCGGCGCTGCGCCTCCGGTGAGCACCACCACCATCTCGTGTGCCGGGTGTGCGGCAAGGCGGTGGAGGTCGAGGGTCCGGCCGTCGAGCAGTGGGCGGAGACGATCGCCGCGCAGCACGGTTACGTCAACGTGGCGCACACGGTGGAGATCTTCGGCACGTGCGCGGCCTGCGCCAAGTCCGAGGCAGCGAACGGCTGCCCGTAGGAGCTCGCGGAAGCAGGCGCCTGGTCGGGGTGGGCTCGGCGTCCGGCCCTACACCACCCGGACCCGTGGAGGAGCGGCGGAAGACCGCTAGTCGCGCTTCGGGCCTTCGATCGCGCGGCCGTCCGAGTCATACGGCCATGCGTTGATCACACATCCGTTGAGCCCCTTGATCTGCTGCATCATCGCGGGCGCCGGGCGCCCGGGCCCGGGGCAGCCGCGGTGCCCGTAGCCGAGCCGGTGGCCGACCTCGTGGTTGACGATCAGCGCGTGGTACATCGCTGCCCGGCCCTGGTAGGCGGGGGCGAGCAGCACCCAGCGCCGGAGGTTGACCATGACATCGGTGCCGCCGCTGCAATTGACCTGACCGCCCGTGTCGAGCCCGTACTTCGCGCAGACCTCGTCCGTGGTGGCGGGTGATGCCAGCCGCACCACGAAGTCGTACGGGGGCCGGTCGACCCGCTGGAAGGCCTTGCCGCCGGTGGTCCAGCCGCGCTTGTCGGCGAGTATGCCCTCGACCTCGCGGGCGAAGCCGTCCGGAGCCTGGCCCAGTCCGCCCTCCACCGCCACGGAATAGCGCAGCGGGGCGCCGGTTCCGACGATGCGGCCGCTGCCCTTCACCGGCACCGTCTCGAACTCGCCGTCACCGCGCTCCGGGATGTGCGGCTGGCCCGCGGCTTCGGCCGCTGCCTCGGCGGCGGACGGCGATGCTCCGGGTCTCAACTCCTGGGACTCGGGAAGGTCGAGCCCGCTCGTCGACCCGCCGCCGTCGAGACCCGGCACGGGGGTCGGCTTCCCCCCTGCCCCCGTTCCGCTGTCCCCTCCGGTGCCGAGGACGTACCCGGCACCCACGACGGCGAGGAGTGCCACAGCGTAGAGGGGAGTGCGTCGGCGGCCCGTGCGGGGCTTTCTGCGGCTCTGTTTGCGGTGCTGCCTGCTCGGCATGATGTGGAGCTCCTTGCAGGGACGATGTCCTTACCGGAACTACACATGCCGCTACGTGAACTGACGGTGAGCGCCTGCGCTCACACGGAACTCACACGGACACACGCGAGGTCGCGGTCCTCGCTCACGCCTACGGCAGGGTGACGTGCACGACCAGCCCGCCGCCCTTGCGCGGCGCGGCCATCACGTCGCCGTCGTGGGCCTGCGCCACGGCTCGTACGATCGAAAGGCCCAGCCCGCTGCCCCTGGCCGACCCCACCCGGTCGGTGAGCCTGCGGAACGGCTCGAAGAGCACGGGGATCTCGTGCGGGGAGATCTGGGCGCCGGTGTTGCCGATCACGATCTGCGCCCCGGACGCGTCCTTGCGGGTCTCCACAGTCACGTTTCCGCTGGGTACGTTGTGCCGGACGGCGTTCTCCACGAGGTTGCGTACCAGCTGCTCCAGCAGGATCGGGTCGCCGGTGGTGGACGCGGCACCGAGGTACGACTCGACGGTCACGCCCCCGCGTTCCGCCTCGCCCTCCGTGTGCTCGATGACGACGGCGGCGATCTCCGCCAGGTCTGTTCCGACCCGCTCGGTGAGCGCGTCATCGGCGCGGGCGAGGGTGAGCAGGGCGTCGATGAGCCGTTCATGGCGGGCGTTGACAGCGAGGAGGTTCTCACCGAGGTGCTGGATCTCGGGTGGGGCGTCGCGGCGGCTCATGGCCACCTCCACCAGGGTGCGGTTGATCACCAGCGGGGTCTT
The DNA here is from genome assembly GCF_042731955.1 of Streptomyces sp. NPDC059828. Classification (NCBI taxonomy): domain Bacteria; kingdom Bacillati; phylum Actinomycetota; class Actinomycetes; order Kitasatosporales; family Streptomycetaceae; genus Streptomyces; species Streptomyces sp. NPDC059828. The sequence goes on from NZ_JBHWIW010000029.1 coordinate 13,436, forward strand.
CAGCTCGTGGGCGGCGTTGGCGATGAAACGTTCCTGCCCCGCGAAGGCCGCGTCGAGGCGGTCCAGCATGCTGTCGAAGGAGTCCGCGAGGCGCTTGACCTCGCCCGACGCGCTGTCGAGGCCGATACGCCGGTGCAGGGTCCGGCTCGCGATGCGTTCCGCGGTGGAGGTGATCCGCTCGAGGGGCCGCAGCAGACGGCCCGCGACGACCCAGCCGAGCGTGGTGGCGGCCACGCCCACGACGAGGACGGTCACCCCGCCCTTGGTCAGCAGATTGGTGCGCATCGTGTCGACGATGATCTGCCTGGTCGTCCGGTCCACGAGGGGATCGCTGCCGAAAGCGCCCGGCAGCACCAGACTCAGGCTGTAACGCATGCTGTTCTGCACGAGGATGACCGCACCGATGAGCACGGCCGCCGCCGCGATGAAGAACAGCAGACCGAAGACGGCCGTCAGGCGCAGCCGCATGCTCCCGCGTTGCGGCGAGAGCAGCGGCGGCTGATGCGGGTGCTGCTCCTCGCTCATCGGACCCGGTACCCCACGCCGGTCACCGTCTCCACCACCCCGGGATCGCCCAGCTTGCGGCGCAGGCTCCTGATGGTGACGCGGACGATGGTGGTGAACGGGTCGATGTTCTCGTCCCACACCCGCTCCAGCAGCATCTCCGCCGACACCGGGGCGCCCTGGGCCCGCAGCAGCTCCTCCAGCACGGCGAACTCCTTGCGGGACAGGGCGATGTAGCGCCCGTCCCGGTAGGTCTCGCGCAGATGGGGGTCGAGACGCAGCCCGGCGCACTCCAGGACCGGTGGTGCCGCGGCGCGGGCACGGCGGCCCAGCGCCCTGATACGTGCCACGAGCTCGGCGAAGGCGAAGGGCTTGGCGAGGTAGTCGTCGGCGCCGAGGCTGAGCCCGGCGACCCGTTCGGCAACGGTGGTGGACACCGTGAGCATCAGGATCCGCACCCCCGCCCCGGACGCGGCGACCCGGCCGCACACCACGTCACCGTGCACCTTGGGCAGGTCCCGGTCCAGGACCATCACGTCGTACTCGTTGACCGCGAGCCGCTCCAGCGCGGCCTCGCCGTCGTGCACGACATCGACGGCGAACGCCTCCTGGCGCAGCCCGTCGGCTATCGCCGCGGCCAGCATCTCCTCGTCCTCGACGACGAGCACCCGCATCCGTCCCACCCCACTCCATGACCACCGGGCCCGCACGGTCGCGGCTCCGGCGCCCTGGTAGAGGGTGCGGGGCGGTTACGCGTTCCCGGCCGGATACGCGTTCTCCCCCGGCTTCTTCTCCAGGGCGAGCAGCTCCTCGTTCGGGATCGCACCGCCGAAGCGCCGGTCGCGCGAAGCGTACTCCAGGCAGGCCCGCCACAGGTCACGGCGATCGAAGTCGGGCCACAGCACGTCCTGGAACACCATCTCGGCGTAGCTGCTCTGCCAGATCAGGTAGTTGGAGGTGCGCTGCTCACCGCTCGGGCGCAGGAACAGGTCGACGTCCGGCATGTCCGGGTAGTACAGGTACTTCTGGAAGGTCTTCTCGCTGACCTTCGACGGGTCGAGCCGGCCCGCGGCGACGTCCTCGGCGATCCTCTTCGCGGCGTCGGCGATCTCGGCACGGCCGCCGTAGTTGACGCAGAAGTAGAGCGTCATGGCGTCGTTGGCCGTGGTCTGCTCCTGGGCGATCTGGAGCTCCTGGACCACGGACTTCCACATCTTGGGCATCCGGCCGACCCAGCGGATACGGATGCCGAGCTCGTCCATCTCGTCGCGGCGGCGGCGGATCACATCGCGGTTGAAGTTCATCAGGAAGCGCACCTCCTCGGGGGAGCGCTTCCAGTTCTCGGTGGAGAAGGCGTAGAGGGAGAGGTTCTTGACGCCCATCTCCAGGCAGCCCTTGAGCACGTCGAGGACCACGCCCTCGCCCACCTTGTGACCCTCGGTGCGGGGCAGTCCGCGGTCCTTGGCCCAGCGGCCGTTGCCGTCCATGACGATGGCGACGTGCTCGGGCACCAACTCGGCCGGGATCTTCGGCGGGCGGGCACCGGAGGGGTGCGGCTCGGGGACCTTGTACTCCCGGCGGGAGCGTCCCAGGATTCCGCGTCGTGCCATGTCACACTCACTTCTTCTCGACGTTCGCAGCGTTCGCAGCGTTCGCAGCGCTCGCAGCGGGCTCGGCGCTCTCGGTCTCGGCGTTCGCGGCGAATTTTTCCACGTACCGCAGGGAGCGCAGCCCCCGCTCCAGGTGCCAGTGCAGATAGGCGGACACCAGCCCGCTCGCCTCCCTGACATGACGGGCCTCACAGGCGTCCGCCGTGTCCCAGTCACCGGTGAGCAGCGCGCTGAGCAGCCGGACGGCCTCAGGCGAGGGTACGACGCTGCCGGGCACCCGGCAGTCGCCGCATATCACTCCACCCGAAGCGACCGAGAAGAACCGGTTGGGACCGTGCAGTCCGCATTTGGCGCAGTCGTCGAAGCTGGGCGCGTAGCCGTTGACGGCGAGGGAGCGCAGCAGGAACGCGTCGAGGATCAGATTCGGCGCGTGCTCGCCCCGGGAGAGCGTCCGCAGCCCCCCGACGAGCAGCAGATACTGCTGGACCGCCGGCTCCCCCTCATGATCGGTGAACCGTTCCGCCGTCTCCAGCATGGCGGTACCCGCGGTGTAGCGGGCGTAGTCCGTGACGATCCCGCTACCGTACGGGGCGATCGTCTCGCTCTGCGTACACAGCGGCAGCCCCCGGCCGATCAGTTCGCTGCCGCGCGCGAAGAACTGCACGTCCACATGCGAGAACGGTTCGAGCCGTGCCCCGAACTTCGACTTGGTCCTGCGCACCCCGCGTGCGACGGCCCGTACCCGGCCATGGCCGCGGGTGAGGATCGTGATGATGCGGTCCGCTTCACCCAGCTTCTGGGTGCGCAGCACGATGCCGTCGTCGCGGAACAGGGTCATGGGGCCATTCTTCCGCACGGGGGCGGGACGGGGGTGCCCCCGGGGTGCCCCGGGGGCACGTCGAGCGCGGTCGATCACGGCCGCGGGATCCTCGAGGACCCCCGCCCCCGGGCCGCGGCTCGTCCGGCTCGCCCTCCGCCCCGCCCGTCCGCTGGGGAAGTGTGCGCGGCGGCGGGCATGGGGGTGGTACTCCTGGAGTGTCCCGGAGTCACGTCTGTACCCACCTGGAGTCGTCGATGGCCGTTCGCCGTGTCGTGCCCATCATCCAGTCGGAGGCCGCGCAGGAGAGCCGGGAGTTCTACGGCCTGCTGGGCTTCGAGGAGGTCATGAACCACGGCTGGATCATGACCCTCGCCTCCCCTGACAGTCCGGCGGCACAGGTCAGCTTCATGACCGGCGACAGAACCGCCCCGGTCACCCCTGACATGAGCGTCGAGGTCGACGACGTGGACGCGGCCTATGCGGCCGTGCGGGACGGCGGTGCGGAGATCGTCCATCCCCTGCAGGACGAGGAGTGGGGCGTGCGCCGGTTCTTCGTCCGCGACCCCAACGGACGGGTGGTCAACGTGCTCAGCCACCGCTGACGTCCTTCCCGACCTACCGGAGCTCGCCGGGCGCCGCGCCGCCCCTCACCAGACCGGCCTCCTCGACGAAGTGCGCGAACTGCTCCAGGAGGCGATGCGACGCCGCGCGCATCGCGGAACGCGTCATGCCCGCGGCGTGAGGGGACAGTGTGCAGTGGGGGTTGTCCGCGAGCACCGAGGAGAAGCCGGGCCCTCCGCGTCGACGGGCCCGCAGCCCCGCGTCCGCCACCCGCCGGAGGTTGACCGTCGGCACCAGCCCGAGGTCGCTGAAGCCGTGCAGCTCCGTCAGCGCCTGTTCACCCAGCGCCGGGTCCACGACCAGGACCCGGCCGGGTGCAGGGTGGTCGCGGTGGTGGTGATTCATCGTGCCCACGTGTCCCCCTGTGTCCGTCTGCGCACGGCAGATCATCACGTGCTGACGGTCATATCAGAGAGGCTCGTCCGCCGAGGGCCGGACCATCGGCAGGCAGACCCGGAACCGGGTGTCCCCGGGGCGGGAGTCGACGCGGATGTCGCCACCGTGCTTGTTGACCACGATCCGGTACGAGATGTCGAGCCCGAGGCCCGTGCCCTGGCCGACCGGTTTCGTCGAGAAGAACGGTTCGAAGATGCGGGGCCTGATCTCGGGATCGATGCCGGCTCCCGTGTCCCGCACCTCGACGTACACATGGTCCGCCTCGTACCAGGTGGCGAGGGTGAGGGTGCCGGTGCCGTCCATCGCGGCGAGGGCGTTGTCGATGAGGTTCGTCCAGACCTGGTTGAGCTCAGCCCCGTACGCGGGGACGAGCGGCAGTTCGGGCTGGTACTCCTTCACCACCCGCACCCCGGCAGGGATCTTGGCCTTCAGCATCACCAGTGTCGCGTCCAGGAGTTCGTGGATGTCCACGCGCTGCTGGGCGGCGCGGTCGAGCTGGGAGTACTGGCGCGCCGCGTCGACCAGGCCGGAGATGCGGCTCACCGCGTCGCCGATCTCGCCCATCAGCAGCTCCGTGTCGACGGTGTAGTTGAGCCAGCCCACGGCCGCCCGGCGGTTGTCGTCGGAAAGCTCCGCGGTGGCCTCGGCGAGCCAGTCGGCGTCGATGCCTCCGGCGACGAACGTGGGGGCGATGTCCCAGGCGTTCTCCACGCCCGCGTCCGCCAGCCAGTCACCGAGCTCGTCCTCGGCGTCCGCCGCCTCGATCGCCGTCAGCTTGCGGGCGTCCCGGGCACACCGGACCGCCGCGTCCTGCACCTCCACCAGCTCGTGGAGGCGTTTGCCGTCCACGCGGCCGTCCGCGATGAGGGCCAGCTTGCGCCGCATGTGGGCCACCCGGTCGCGCAGTGTGTCCGTGGCGCGGACCGCCGCGGCGGCCGGGTTGTTGAGCTCGTGGGTCAGCCCTGCGGTCAGTGAGCCGAGGGCGACGAGCCGCTCCCGCTCCCCCACGATGATGTCGCTGGCCCGGAGCCCGAAGAACAGCCCTTCGAGCAGATGCAGGGCCATCGGGAACCAGGTCCGTATGGCCGTGGCGAACTCCGCCGCCGGCAGCACGAAGAACTCCGCGTCCGTCACGGCGCGCATCGTGTTGGGGTAGGCCTGGTCGACACGGTCGCCGAGATACGCCTGCGTGGCTCCCGCGTACGCGCCCTTCTGGTCGCTGCGCATCAACTCGATGTCGTCGCCGTGCAGCTGGCGGCTGAGCGCGACCGTACCGGACAGCAGCACGAAGAAGCAGGTCGCGTCCTCGCCCTGGGAGTAGACGTGGGTGCGGGCCTGGCGCGTCTCCACGCGTCCGCGCCCCGCCAGCCAGGCGAGCTGGTCGTCGTCGAGTGCCTCGAAGAGGAACAGCGTGCGCAGTTCGTCCGGGGTGAGTGCCTCGCGTGATTCCCCGGGTGCCGGGGTTGCGGCTGTCATTGGCCCTCCAGATAGCGGTGTACGAGCGTGACGGCCATGGCTCCTTCACCCACCGCCGAAGCCACCCGCTTCACCGACTCCGCACGCACGTCCCCCGCCGCGAACACCCCCGGCACGCTGGTCTCCAGGTGGTACGGGGCGCGCGTCAGCGGCCAGCGGGGCGAGCGGCCACCCGCCTCGGGCAGATCGGGGCCGGTCAGGATGAAGCCGCGCTCGTCCCTGGCCACCAGGCCCTCCAGCCACTGGGTCTGCGGCTCGGCCCCGATGAACACGAAGAGCCAGCTCGCATCCACCTCCGTGACGGCCCCGGTGCGGTTGTCCCGCAGCGTCAGCCGCTCCAGATGGCCGTCCCCGCCGCCCGCGGACACCTCCGTGCACGGATGGATCTCGATGTTGGGCAGCGCCTCGATCTGCTGGATCAGATACGCCGACATGGAGCGGGTCAGATCCGGGCCCCGCAGCAGTACGTGGACGTGCTCGGCGAAGCGCGAGAAATAGACCGCCGCCTGGCCCGCGGAGTTGGCGCCGCCGACGATGTACACGTCGTCGCCCCGGCAGTTGGCCGCCTCGAACGAGGCCGAACCGTAGAACACCCCGGCGCCGGTGAAGCCGTCGAGCTGCGAACCCGCGAGGCGGCGGTACGTGACTCCCGTGGCCAGCACGACGGTGTGCGCGCCGATCGACGTGCCGTCCCCGAACCGCAGCACCCGGCCGGATCCCGCGGCCTCCAGCGCCACCACCTCGGTGGCACTGAGGATCTCCGCCCCGAATCGGGTCGCCTGCCGCCGCGCCCGGTCGGCGAGCTGCGCGCCCGAGACCCCGTCCGGGAACCCCAGGTAGTTCTCGATCCTGCTGCTCTGCCCCGCCTGGCCGCCGGTCGCGCTGCGCTCGACCAGCACCGTACGCAGCCCCTCGGAGGCTCCGTACACCGCCGCGCCAAGACCGGCCGGTCCCGCGCCGATGACGACCACGTCGTAGAAGTCCGCCGTAGGGCTGGTGCGGAGTCCCACGTGCGCGGCGAGCTCCGCCTCGGACGGCGCGTGCAGGGCCTTGCCTTCGGCCGTGACGACCAGGGGCACCTCGCATGCGGTGAGTCCCGCGGCCTGGAGCAGTTGGACGCCCTCCGGTTCGTCGGCGGGGATCCAGCGGTACGGGACGAGGTTGCGCGCGAGGAACTCCCGTACCGTGAAGGAGGGCGCCGACCAGCGGTGGCCCACCAACCGCGTCTCCGGTGCCTCCGGGTCCGACGCCGCGTCCCAGAGGTCCACGAGCGTGTCGAGCACCGGGTAGAGGTTCTCCTCGGGGGGACTCCACGGTTTGAGCAGGTAGTGGTCGAGGTCCACGACGTTGATCGCGTCGATCGCCGCGCCCGTGTCCGCGTACGCGGTCAGCAGGACGCGCCGGGCCCGGGGGAAGAGGTCCATCGCGGCCTCCAGGAACTGGACGCCGTTCATGGTCGGCATGCGGTAGTCCGCGACCATCACCGCCACCGCCTCGCCCCGCAGCTTGACCTCGCGCAGCGCTTCGAGTGCCTCGTCCCCGGAGGTGGCGCGCAACACGCGGAAGCGGTCGCCGTAGTGGCGCCGCAGGTCGCGGGCGATGGCCCGGGAGACACCTGGGTCGTCGTCGACGGTCAGGATCGTCGCCTTAGCCATCTCTTCATGATGCGCGAGGCGGGGCCTCGCGGCCACGTGGTGGGCGGGTTCTCGTGCGGCCGGCCGCGGGGTGGGGGCGCCGCGCGGGTGGGCCGCACTCTGGGGGCCACGGTGGCACCGGGTGCCGGGGAACGGGATGCCGGTGTCCGGTGCGAGCGCACTCCGTGGCGGGTCCGGCTACGGCACCTCGCCCCGGCTGCGGGCATTCGCGTGCGCCGTCACCGCGCTGATGCGTTCCGCCATGGTCGCCACGCGCAGCGCATCGGGCGCGCAGTCCCACTCACGGCCCCCGCCGATCGGTCTGAGCTGCACGTAGGGCCCGAGGTGGCCCATGACTCTCCCCATCCGGCCGGTGCTCGTGTCGATCACATACGACCCCACGGCCGGTTCCGTCATCGGTCCGTCGCCTCCGTCAGCACGGCCGTCATGAGGCGTGCCGTCTCCACGCTGCACCTGCCGAGCTCGACCAGCACCCGGCTCCCGTTTCCGCTCGCGTAGGACACGAGGTCCAGCCGCAGTGACGGGAGCGTCACCCCGGCGCGGGCAAGGGTGGAGCGCAATTCGGCAAGGGCATCCTCAGCATCCTGAAGATAATCCTTCTTTTCCATGGGTATCCCGCTCCTATTCCGGGTTCTTTTGTCTTTCCCCTCACAAGTGTGGAGACACGGACCTAGTATCGGCAGACGCACGCGCGCTACAACTGCGCGGCTGCACAGAGGAGTTAATCCATGGCCAAAGGAGATACCGGCCAGGGCGCCGGGTCGCGGCATGCCGCCTGGGAGTTCTTCGGGGCCGAGCTGAAGCGTCGTCGGGAGGCGGCGGGGCTGACCCAGAGCGAGCTGGGACACCGGGTGTTCGTATCCGGTGGCTACATCGGGCAGTTCGAACAGGCGGTTCGAAAGCCACAGCTGGATGTGGCGATCCGGATCGATGAAGTCCTGCAAACCGACGGCTTTTTCGAGCGCATGTGGCGCAAGCTCATCTCCGATTCGCCGGTCGCCGACTACTTCGCGGCGGCGAGCGAATGGGAAACGCTGGCACGGAAGATCTGCGAGTTCGCACCCACATTGGTGCCGGGACTGTTGCAGACCGCCGCGTACGCACGTGCCGTGGTGCTCGCCGGCAACGCATTCGCCACCGACGACTATGTCGACGAGAAGGTCGCGGGCCGCATGGAACGCGCATGTCTTCTGAACGACCCTGCTCGCCCTGTGTACTGGGCCATCCTGCACGAGCACGTGCTGCGGCTGCCGGTGGGCGGCCCGGCGGCCATGGCCGAGCAGCTCGAACACATCCTCGCCCTCGCCCGCGCCAGGAGGATCCTGATCCAGGTGCTCCCGATCTCGGCAGGCGCGTATCCCCTCATGGGACGCATGCTTAAGCTCATGGAGTTCGAGGACGCACCGCCAACCGCCTATACAGAGGCCGTGTATTCGGGAAATCTGCTGGACGATCCGGCCTTGGTGAAGCGGGTTCAGGAGACCTACGATCTGCTGAGGGCCGCAGCACTCCCGCCGGATGCGTCCCTGACCCTGATCGAGTCGGCGGCAAAGGACCACAAACAATGCACGAGGACCACCTGACCAACGCCCGCTGGCGCAAGAGCAGCTACAGCGACGACAACGGCGGCGACTGCCTCGAAGTCCTCGACACCATCCCCGGCGTCGTCCCCGTCCGCGACAGCAAGGTCCCCGACGGCCCCGTGCTCGTGGTCCCCGCCGCCGCGTGGAGCGCGTTCATCGGCGGCGTCGTCACCGCAGGCTGAGCTTGCGGCGGACCTCGGCCTCCCGTACGGGGTCGCCGAGGTCCGCGTACACCGCGGCAGCGCGCCTGTAGTGGGCGTCGGCGGCCGCGACGTCGCCCTGGGCCAGCAGGTTGTCGCCGATGGTCTCCGTGAGGGACGCGACGCCGGTGCCGTAGCCCGCGTCCTCGAAGACGGCGAGTGCGGCGCGGTGGTGGGCGGCGCCCGCCGCGAAGGCGCCACGGCGTTCTTCGAGTCGGCCCAGTTCGCGCAGCGTCCAGCCCTCGCCCACCGGGCGGCCGTGCTCACGGTAGATCGCGAGTGCGGCGCGCAGGGACTGCTCGGCGTGGGCGAGACTGCCGGTCTGGACGTAGGCGGCGCCGAGGTTGCGCTGAGCGTCGGCCGGATACGCCGGGCTACCGGTGCGGCGGACGAGCGCGGCGACCGCGGGTTCCAGGCAGATGATGGCCTCGTCGGGGCGGCGGCGGGCCAGGTGGAGGGCGCCGAGGCTGCTGAGGACTTCCGCCTCGCCCATGGCCTGGCCCAGTTCGCGGTAGCCGTTGAGGGCTGTGCGGTACTCGCCCAGTGCCTGGTCGTAGCGGCCCGCGTGGCGCAGGGCGTCGCCCAGCAGGCGGCGGGTCTTGATCTGCTCGGGCCGGGTGCCGGTAAGCCGCTGAAGGGCACCGGACATCCGCAGATGGTCCACGGCCCGGTCATAGCGGCCCTCGTGCAGATACGCGGCTCCCATGCCGCGCAGCGCGCATGCCGACACGCGCTGCTCGCCGAGGCGGCGGGCCGTGTCCAGGATCGTGGTCCACATGGCGAGGCGCGGTAGCTGGCTCGGCTGGTCCCACAGCCAGCGGTCGGCGGCCAGGGCGAGCCGGAACCCCTCGGCGTGCAGGCCCTCGCGTACGGCGGCGCGTACGAGGAGGGAGACCGTGGCCTGCTGGGCGCTTCCCCAGGCGTGACTGCCGTGCTCGGTCGCGTCCTCGGTGTGGGCGGCGATGAGGCGGGCGAGGACGGCGCGGGGCTCGGCGGGGCCGGTGTCGCGTTCGAGGCGTTCGGCGGCGAAGAGCCGGACCAGGTCATGGAGCTGGTACGTGTCGGGGCCGGTGGAGTCGAGCAGTTGGGCGTCGGTGAGGCGCTCCAGGCCCGCGCGGGCGGCGTAGGGCTCGCAGCCCGCGGCGGCCGCGGCGACGCGGACGGAGACACGGGATCCCGGGTAGGCACCAAGGCACCGGAAGAGGGCCCGGTCGGCGGGCTCCAGCGTGTCGTAACCGGCTTCGAAGACGGCGCGTACGGCGAGGTCGTCGAGGTGGAGCTCGTCCAGGCGGTGGCGTTCGTCGGCGAGCCGTGCGGACAGCTCGTGCACCGGCCACCCGGGGCGGGAGCGCAGCCGGGCAGCGGCGATACGGACGGCGAGGGGCAGCAGCCCGCAGGCGCGGACCACATCGAGGGCGGACTCGGGTTCGGCGGCCACACGGTCCTGGCCCGCGACGGCGGCGAGGAGTGCGAGCGCGTCGGTGTCGGTGAGACCGCCGAGGGCGAGCGGGGCGGCCTCGGGGACGCCGGTGAGGGCGTTGCGGCTGGTGATCAGCGCGAGGCAGCGGTCGCCGCCGGGGAGCAGGGGCCGGACCTGGGCCGCGTCCGCGGCGTCGTCCAGCAGGAGCAGGACGCGGCGCTGGGCGGTGCGGCTGCGGAAGCGTGCGGCGAGCACGGCGGGCTCGCCGGACTGCTCCTCGATGGGGGCGCCGAGCGCGTCGAGGAGCCGGGCCAGTACGGCGGCAGGGGCGGCCGGGTCGCCCCGGCCGGCGCCGAGATCGGCGTACAGCTGCCCGTCGGGAAAGCGCGGACGCAGCTCGTGCGCCAGGCGAATGGCGAGGGTCGACTTGCCGAGGCCGGGGGCGCCGGTGATGGCGATGGCGCGGCGACCTGCGTCCGCCAGGCCGAGCAGCGCGGTCAGTTCACCGCCACGTCCGGAGAAGTCGGCTATGGGTGCGGGGAGTTCGGCGGGGTCGGGAAGGGACAGCGAGGTGGGTTCGGCGTCCGGCACCGGGGCGACGCCAGGGCGCTCGGGGCGGCGTGCGCGTACGGCCCCGAAGGCCGTGGTGAGGGTCAGCAGGCCGACCAGGGGCCAGGCGAACGGGGCCAGGGGCGCGATGGTCGCGGGGAGGGTGCCGCCGGTCGCCACGTTCACTGCGACGGCGAGCAGCACGGTGAGGAGGCTGGATCCGCCGGCCAGCACGACCGTGGCGTAAGTCCCCCGCCGCACAGTCACTACGCCCCCCAGCCGCCGTACGTGTGTACCCATTGTGGCGCACCCGGGTGAGCGCCGGGTCATGCGTCATCGAGGCGCCGACTTCACCGGCGGAGGCACCACCGCCATCAGTACCGCCACCTTGTACCGGTCTCAGCGGCGGAACTTCGCCCGGTACTCCCGGGGCCGCTGGCCCGTGTGCCGGACGAAGATGCCGCTGAACGCCCCGGGATCGCGGTATCCGACCTCGGCGGCGACGGCCGCGAGGGTCCTGTCAGTCGTCTCCAGCAGATGCCTGGCCCGGCGCACCCGGGCCGTGTGCAGATAAGCGAGCGGTGTCCCGCCGGTCTCGTGGCCGAAGCGGCGGAGCATCGTCCGCGTGCTGACGTGGAACTCCCGGGCCAGCGCGGGCAGGTCGTAGCGTGCTGCGAGGTTCTGGTCGAGCCGGCGTTTCACATTGAGCGAGAAGTCCCTGCCCACCGCGGGGATGAGCGCCGCGTCGACGTACGGGGCCTGGGTGGAGCGCGCATCGTCGACCAGGGCGACGCGCGCGGTGCCGCGGGCGACGCGCGGGCCGTCGTGCTCGCGGATGAGCTGGAGCGCGAAGTCGTACATCGCGCTGAAGGCGGCTGTGGTCGTCACCCCCCGGTCGGTCACGACCAGGGCCTCCGGGCGCAGACGCACCTCGGTGTACCGGCGGGCGAACCGGTCCGCGTACAGCCAGGATGTGGTGGCTTCGCGTCCGTCGAGCAGCCCGGCCTCGGCGACCAGGTAGGCGCCGACACAGATCGACACGACCGCGGTGCCCGAGTCCGCCTGCGAGCGGATCGCCGCGATCTCCGGCCCGAGGCCGGCGAGTGCCTCGTCGAGGTCGAGCGCGGGCGGCAGTTCGAAACCCGGGACGATCAGGACGTCCACCGGGCGTACGGCGGAGACGTCGAGTACCGAGCCACCGGACGCGACCACCCGGCGCCGGGGCGAGACGACCGAGGTCTCATAGCCCGGCTGGAGGGCTCCTTGCGCCGCCGCGACATGCGTGGCCATGGCCAGGAGGTCGGGGACGCCGTACACCTCCGAGGCGAAGCAGCCGGGGTAGGCCAGCACACCGACCCGCAACGCACCCACGCTCGTACCCCCCGGTCGCCTGTGAACGGGTGGCGATATTACCGGGGAACATGGCGATGTCGCCGCTTCTCGGGAGGATGGGCCGCCGCACATCATCGTGGTCATGGCGATCGGCAGAGGACAGGGCGACGACCCGTTGGACGACTTCACACGGCGGAACGTGAGTGTCGACGGTGTCGACAAGACCGTGTACGTCACCGGTCCGGGACCGGCGGTCGTCCTCATGCCGGAGATGCCGGGCATCAGCCCCGACGTCGCACGGCTGGCACGCTGGATGCGTGACGCCGGATTCTCCGTGTATCTGCCCTCCCTGTTCGGCGTCGACGGCGCCTATCCGCTCGCCGGGGCACGCGAGACCGTCGTCGAACGGGCCTGCGTCAGCGCTGAGTTCCGGGCGTTCGCCGGTGGAGGCACCAGTCCGGTCACCGGCTGGCTGCGCGGGCTGGCCCGCCTCGCGCACGCCGAGTGCGGCGGGCCCGGAGTCGGCGCTGTCGGGCTGTGCTTCACCGGGAACTTCGCCCTGAGCATGGCGCTCGAACCGGCCGTCATCGCGCCCGTGGTCAACCATCCGTCGCTGCCGCTCGACGACCCCGGTGGGCTGGAGATCGGCGACGAGGACGCGGCTGCCGTGGCCGAACGCGTGGCGCGCGACGGACTGAAGGTGCTCGCTTACCGTTTCGAAGGCGACAGATGGTGCACGGGACAGCGGTTCGCGGCATACCGGGCGCTGCTCGGCGAGGCGTTCGACGGGCGCGTACTCAAGGCCCGAACGGCCAACAGCAACCCTCCGCCCTTCTTCCGCGATGTCGTCGGCTGCGCGCACAGCGTCGTGACGGCGCATCTCGTCGACGAGGAAGGGCACCCCACCGTGCAGGCTCGGGACGAGATCATCGCCTTCCTGGCCGAGCGGCTCGGGGCGCGGCAGCGGTAGCCGCGACCGGCCGACGGCGCGCCGCCACCCCACGGGGGTGGGTGGCGGAGCGCCGTCTGTTCAGGACTGGTCGGGACTAGTGGGGTGTGGACGCGCCGCCCTTGCCGCTCACCAGGGTCCATTCACGGTGCAGGCTGCCCAGCGGGATGCGCTTGGTGAAGATCGGCGTACCGAAGATGGACAGCTGGAACTGGAGGTTGCCGTTCAGGTCGAAGCCGCCGTAGAGGGCCCAGCTGCCGACCACCGACGCCTTGCCGTCCGATGAGGCGGTGGCGGTGGCGGACGCCTCCCCGCGCACGTAGGGCGCGAAGTCGGCGGTGACGCCGACCATTCCGTAGAGGCCGATGGACGCCTCTGCGCCGAGTGCGGCCTTCGCCTGGCCGCTCGCGGTGACCTGGGCCGTGACGGGGGTGCCCTTCACATCGGACGTGCTGACCGGGGCCCAGCCCTTGCCGGGCGTGTAGCCGCCGCCGACGCGGAAGTCGCCGCCCACCTTCTGCTGGACGTCCAGGGTGATGCGACCGTCGGCCTCCACCTGGATGTAGCAGGTCAGATCGAGGTTGACGACGACGGGCACGGGACCGACCTGGATCACCGGGTCGGCGTGGAGCTTGGCGAACGGAATACGCTGCTTGACGCCGCCCGCCGCGCGGCCCTTGAGCTGCCACTGGGCGTCCCACTCACCGGTCAGGCCGAGGAAGGCGCCACGCGGAGTGGACTTGCCGGCCTCGCCGTTTCCGCTGCCGTCGTAGGAGAACTCCACCTGCGGGGAGAGCTGGACGAAGCCGGCCACGGACGCCGCGGCGGACACGGGGGCGTCCTTCGCCGTCTCGATGGCGGTGCCGACATCCAGGCGCAGGCTGCCGAGGGGCAGCTTGGCGCCGTTGGGCCCGAAGGTGAGGCCGCCGGGCTTGGCCCAGGAGAACTTGACGCCCTTGACGAGGGGTTCGACGTCCATCGTGGACGGGTCGACGGGGACCTCGCCGTCGGCCTTGTCGTCGTCGAGCACCGCGTTGAGGGTGGTCGGCTTGGTGCGGACCCGGGTGCCCTGGGCGCTCTCGCCCTCGACCTCGGTGACCTCGGCGAGCAGTCCGTCCGGGGCGCCGGGCGCGGGGGCGCTGGCGATGATGTCGCCGGTGCGGACAGGGGCTTCGGTGTCCGGGGCGCTGGAGGCGGAAACGGACGGACTGGCTGAGGGGGTGCCGGTGGTGGGCTCGGTGGTCGGCCTGGGCTCGCTGGTGGGCGAGGAGGGTGTGGAACCGGGAGAGCGCTTCACCGGCTTGGATATGACAGCGCGTCCGGTGCTCTTGTCGTAGGCCGCGATCTTCAGCGCGGTCTTCTTGGCTCCGCTCCCCCTGCTGCCCGCCGCGGCGACGGCCGTCGGCGTGGGGGCGCCGGTGGGCGCGGCGGTGACATCGAGCTGTTCGGAACCGTTCGCCGCTGCTTCGGCGACGGGGGTGGGACCGGCGCCGGAGCCGGTCTCATGGGAGGGGGCGGAACATGCGCTCGCGGTGAGGGCGAATGTCGTCAGGGCGACAGGGACCAGGAATCTCCTGGTGAGGGCACGCACGGGTGGTCCTCCGGCGAAGGGAGTTGGGGGGGGTGGCTTCATTACTCTGGAGTAATGACTGGGCCGAAGCATGGCACGCACCCACCGCTTCGTCACAATCGCGGGACGCCAATGCGCTGATGTTCACAAAGAGTTGACAGCCCGCACATCGACGTCCCCAGGGTCGCCGTCACCGGCTGCCTCGGCTGACCGCACCGGCCGGGAGACCCCGCCCCGGTCAGGCTCCCGGGACGACGAGGCCCGACTCATAGGCGATGACCACCAGTTGGGTGCGGTCCCGGGCGCCGAGCTTGCCCATGATGCGGCTGACATGCGTCTTGGCGGTGAGCGGGCTGAGCCCGAGGCTCTCGGCGATCTCCGTGTTGTTCAGGCCGCGGGCCACCAGGGCGAGGACCTGGCGCTCCCGATCGGAGAGGCCGTCGGGACCGGCCGCGGCGCGCGGTGCCTCCGGGGTGGCGAGGACCCGGGCGATGAGGCGGGCGGTCGGGCCGGGCGAGAGCAGGGCTTCGCCGGACGCGACGGTTCGGATCGCGGCGAGCAGGTCCGCGGGCCTGATGTCCTTGACGAGGAAGCCGGACGCACCCGCGCGCAAGGCGTCGATGATGTGCTCGTCGGTGTCATAGGTGGTCAGGACCAGCACCTTGACGCCCGCGAGGTCCTCGTCGGCGGCGATCTCGCGGGTGGCCCCGATACCGTCGAGTTCGGGCATCCGGACATCCATGATGATGACGTCGGCGCGCTCGGAGCGGGCCAGCTCGACGGCTTCGCGGCCGGTGGCGGCCTGCGCCACCACCTCCATGTCCGGTGCGGACTCGACCAGCATCGCGAACGAGGCGCGTACGAGGGTCTGGTCGTCCGCGAGCAGCACGCGGATCGCCGTGTCCGCCATGCCGTGCTCCGTCATGCCGCAGGCTCCCCCGTCCCGAGCGGCAGTACCGCCGCGACCTCGAACCCGCCGCACTCGCGCGGTCCGGCCGACAACGTACCGCCGACGCTGCGCGCCCGTTCGCGCATGCCCGCGATACCGAAGCCCGCACCCGGAGCCGTGTGCTGCGGCGCGCCGTCGTCGGTGACGGTGAGCCGGAGGGCGCCGCCCGTGTCCTCGGCGACGGTGACCCGTACCGGGGTGTTCGCCCCCGCGTGGCGGACGGCGTTCGTCAGGGACTCCTGGACGATGCGGTAGACGGCGGCGCCGGTGGCGGACGCGACACCGAGCGTCGGCGGGCGTATCTCCAGGTCCGCGCCCGCGGCACGGACCAGCGCGGGCAGCGCCTCCAACCCCGGTAGTGGACCGTCCTGTTGGGCCGGACCGTCGTCCCGCAGCACCTGGAGCGTGGTGCGCAGCTCCTGGCGGGCGGTGCGGCAGGTCTCCGCGATCTCGTCGAGCGCGACGGCGACGGCCGCGCGGTCGAGACGGTCCGGGTCGGCGGTCAGTACGTGCGAGGCGACCGAGGTCCGTACCCCTATGAGGGTGATGCTGTGCGCGAGGAGGTCGTGCAGATCACGGGCGATCCGCAGCCGTTCCTGCGCGACGCGGCGGGCGGCCTCCTCCTCCCTGGTCCGTTCGGCGCGTTCGGCGCGGGCCACCACGGAGGCGATGTAGCGGCGGTAGATGCGCACATCGACGCCGAAGACCAGCACCGCGAGGGTCCAGCCGGAGGTGCGCAGGGACTCCACCCCCTCGGCGGTGCCGACGAGGAACTTCACCGCCAGGGTGGTGCCGATGACCCCGGCGCCGATCAGCAGGGTGATCAGCGGCCGTGCGGTGGAGGCCACGGTGTAGAGGGCGAGCACCATGGCCGGGTGCGGCGCGGCGTGGGTGTAACCGGCCGCATGGTAGGCCGCGGTCGCCGCCAGCACGGCGCCGAGGACGGGAACCGGACGGCTTCGGCGCCAGACCAGGGGCACCGCCCCGGCGCCGAGGAGGAGCCAGCCGAGCAGGTCGGGGGTCTTCCCGTCCCGTACGACGAGGGCGAGGACGGCCGCGACGGCGGCCGTGCCGAGGGCGACCAGGGCGTCGTTGCGCCGCCGGTGCGGTGTGGTCAGCGGGTCGCGGCTGACGGCGGTGAGCACGCGCTCGCCCATGCGGGGGCGGCGTGCCTCCGCGCCCGGTCCGCCCGGGCCCTTGTCGCCGTACACACGCACCGCCCGCGCGACGGCCTCCGTCAGTCGTCCTGCCATCCTGCTCTCCCCTCCCTCTGGCCCCTTCAGGGCGGGCGTCGGCGCTCGATCGGGTGCTCGGCTCGCCCGCCAGCACCCGATCGGCCGGTGATCGCCACCCCTGGCCGTCATTCTTCCCGGGTGCCGCCGCCCCGGCTGAGCGGGCCCGGCCACCACACCCGGCGTCCGAGCAGCAGACTCGCGCTCGTCACCAGATAGGTGCGGACGAGGAACGTGTCCAGCAGCACCCCCGCCGCGACGACAAGCCCCATCCCCACCAGCGCGACCAGCGGAAGGGTCGCCAGGACCGCGAAGGTGGCGGCCAGGACGACGCCCGCCGACGCGATGACGCCCCCGGTGGTGCGCAGCGCGGTGAGCGCCGCTTCCCGGGGCGGGGCTCCGGCGAGTGCCTCCTCACGCATCCGGTGCATGAGGAAGATGCCGTAGTCGACGCCGAGCGCCACGAGGAACACGAAGGACAGCAGCGGCAGTCCGGGGTCCATGCCCGCGAAGCCGAGGACGGGTCCGAAGACCAGCCCGCCGATGCCCAGGGCCGCGCCCCAGACGGCGACGACCGCGGCGATGAGGATCAGTGGGGCGACGAGGCTGCGCAGCAGGGCGATGAGGACCAGCAGGACGGCGGCGAGCACCAGCGGGACGATGACCGCCGTATCGCGGGCGTTGGTGTCCTCCAGGTCCATCTGCTGGGCACTGGGCCCGCCGACATACGCCCCGTCCGGATCCAGGTGCGCGCGTAGGGCCTCGATGGTGTCGCGCTCGCCCGCCGACTCGGGGGCGTCCTCGGCGAACACGTTGAGCTCAGTCCAGCCGTCCCCTGTGCGGCCCCGCTCCGCGGCGGCCACCCCCGGGGTCGTACGGGCCTCGGCGAGCGTCCGGTCGGCAGTGCCGGCCGGGGCGACCACGGTGATGGGCTGGCTGGCGCGGTCGGGATAGGAAGCGGCGAGGGTGCGCATCGCGGAGACGGACTCGGGCCGCTTCGTGAAGCCGTCCTCCTGCTTCAGACTGCCGGGCAGGTTGAACATACCGAGCGCGAGCGCTCCCAGCAGCACCGCCCCACCGGCGAGCACGGCGGCCGGCCGGCGGGCGGCGGCGCCGCCCATCGCGGCGAACAGGCCCCTGCGGCGCCCGGTGGTGGCCGTCGGCTCGCTGCCGTAGCGGGGCACGAGAGGCCAGAAGACCCGGCGGCCGAGCAGCACGAGCAGCGCGGGGAGCAGCGTCATCATGGCGGCCAGCGCGCACACCACACCGACCGCGCCGACCGGTCCGAGACCGCTGGCGCTGTTGAGGTCGGCGGCCAGCAGGCACAGCAGTCCTGCCGCGACCGTGCCCGACGAGGCGAGCACGGCGGGGCCGCAGCCGCGCAGGGCCGCCCGCATCGCGTCGTAGGGACGGTGGATGCGCCGGAGTTCGTCGCGGTAGCGGGCCACGAGCAGCAGCGCGTAGTCGGTGCCCGCGCCGAACACGAGCACGGTCATGATGCCCGCGCTCTGGCTGCTGACGGTGAGCCCGAGGCCCTGGACGAGCCCGTAGATCAGGGCCTGGCTGGTGACCGCGGCCACGCCGACGACGGCCAGCGGGAGCAGCCACAGGAACGGGCTTCGGTAGGTGAGGATCAGCAGCACCGCGACGACGAGCGCGGTGGCGAGCATCAGGGTGCCGTCGACGGACCCGAAGACCTCCTCCATGTCGCGTTGCAGCGCGCTCGGTCCGCCGACCTGGACGACGAGCCCGTCGCCACCGCCGACCTTCTCGCGTACGGCGTCGACGAAGACGTTCCGCGCCTTCTCGTCGTTGCCGGTCTCGGTGGTCGACACCGGGTACATGAGGGTGGTGCCGTCCTTGGACGGGACGCCACGCGGCGGGGCGGTGAGCTTGTGCGCGGCGGCGATCCGGTCGGTCTGGGCGGCGGCGGTCGCCCGGTCGCCGGCGGTCAGCCCGCCGTCGCGCCGGTAGACGACCACGACCTCGGCGCCGCTGCCACCCGGGAGTTGCTGCTGGATCCTGGCGACGTGGGTGGAGTCGGCGCTGTCCGGAAGGTAGTCCACGACGCCGTCGCGCTTGACGTCCGCGAGCTTCTCCCCGAAGGGCAGCGCGATCGCGGTCAGCGCGATCCAGAGCGCGACGACGGCCCAGGGCAGGGCTCGGCGCGTGCGACTGCGGCGCGGTGGTGCGGCGACGGGCGGCGGGAGCTGCTGCCCCACGGCCTGCATCGGTGTGACGGGCCCCATGGGCGGGTCTTCCCTTCTCGGCGGGTCTCGGCGGGCGTCGGAGCGCCGCACACAAGACTTCCGTGGTGAAGGGAGTGAATCGTCGCGCTCAGGGCGGAGCTGAGTCGTACCACCCGGGGTGGTGGGCGGACGCCGCTACTCCCCGGGGAGTAGCGGCGGTACGTCGCCTGAGGGTGCGGCTGGGCCCTGTCCGGACGACAGGCCGTGGCTTCCGCGACATACCGCGCGGGGTGCGGAACCCCGCGGAACCTGCCTTCCCCACGCTACGGGGACGGCGTGTGCGCCGCTGCGAGGAGACGGGCCGTGTCGTCCTCGTTCATCGCCAGCGCGTTGCCCACGGTCGCCAGGACCTCCCGCTCCGAGGGGGTGTACGGCCCGTCCGCAAGAGCGATACGCGCGCCCTGGAGCACGATCGACTCGCGTCCCGCGGACGCCAGATGCGGGGCCAGCGGCTCCAGGGCCTCGTGGAGCTCGATCGCGAGGGCCGCGCCGCACGGCTCCGAGTCGGTGACGAAGCGGCCGGTGTCCGCCGCGAGGTCCTCGATCATCGCCGTGAGCTGCTTCTCCGTGCAGTCGGGGATCCCCGCCGCCCGCACCGCGGCCACCGCGGTCTCCGTGACCGTACGGGACGCGGTGCCGCCTGCCGCCAGCACCGCGAGAGCCACGGTGTGGACCGCGTCGCGGAGCATCGCGGAGAACCGGGCGGTGGTGGGGTGGTCGAGCACCTCCGTGCCGAAGTGGGCCTGGCAGTCGGTGCATTCGACGACGGGGCCCGCCTCGCCGCGCGGCAGCACGGGGACGCCCAGGACGGTGAAGCGACGCCGGCCGGTGCGGCGCCGGAAGTTGCGGTCGCCCCCGCACTCCGGGCAGAAGAACTCGCCGTCGCCGACGGTGGTCCACGAGGTGCGCACCCCGACGACCCGCAGGAAGCCCGGGAGGCCATGCAGAAGAACCATGCCGTTGATGCCCGGTTTGAATTGCGGCACGTCGCACCTCCGTCACGTCCCCCGGGCGGAGCCAGGGGCCGCCCCGCGGCAACAGCGCCGCGTGGACGTGATGTTAGCCACATCCGCGAGTCGGAGTCAGCACCTTGGCGGCAGTTCGCCGGGACATGGCCGAACCCCGCCCACGGGGACGCGGGCGGGGTTCGTGAGGACCGGGAGGTCTACGGGCGGGCTGAAGTCAACGACCCGCGCGGTTCACCGCCGAGATGACCGCCTTCAGGGAGGCGCGCGTGGTGTTGGCGTCGATGCCGATACCCCACAGCACCTTCCCGTCGATCGCGCACTCGATGTACGACGCGGCCTGCGCGGACGCGCCCTCGCTCATCGTGTGCTCCTGGTAGTCCAGGACGCGGGCGTCGACGCCGATGGTGTTCAGCGCGTCGACGAACGCGGAGATCGGGCCGTTTCCGCTGCCGGACAGCACGGTGTCGGCGCCGTCGACGACCGCCTCCACGGTCAGGGTGTCGGTGCCGTCCGTGTCGGACGTGGTCTGGCCGCTGCGCAGCTGGATACGGCCCCAGCGGGCGCCGTCGTCGTCCGGGTGCGGCAGGTACTCGTCCTGGAACACCGACCAGATGTCCGCCGGGGTGACCTCGCCGCCCTCCGCGTCGGTCTTGGCCTGAATGATGCGGGAGAACTCGATCTGCATCCGGCGCGGCAGGTCCAGCTTGTGGTCGTTCTTCAGGACATAGGCGATACCGCCCTTGCCGGACTGCGAGTTGACGCGGATGACGGCCTCGTAGGAGCGGCCCACGTCCTTCGGGTCGATCGGCAGGTACGGGACGGCCCACTCGATGTCGTCGACCGTCTTGCCCTGGGCCGCCGCGTCGGCCTCCATCGCGTCGAAGCCCTTCTTGATGGCGTCCTGGTGGGAGCCCGAGAAGGAGGTGTAGACCAGATCGCCCGCGTAGGGGTGGCGCGGGTGGATCTCCATCTGGTTGCAGTACTCGGAGGTGCGGCGGATCTCGTCGATCTGCGAGAAGTCGATCTGCGGGTCGATACCCTGCGAGAACAGGTTCATGCCCAGGGTGACCAGGTCCACGTTGCCGGTCCGCTCACCCTGTCCGAACAGGCAGCCCTCGATACGGTCGGCGCCTGCCATGATCGCCAGCTCGGCGGCGGCCACGGCCGTGCCGCGGTCGTTGTGCGGGTGCACGGACAGGCAGACGTACGCGCGGCGGGTCAGCCGGCGTGACATCCACTCGAAGCGGTCGGCGTGCGTGGACGGGGTGGAACGCTCCACGGTCGCGGGCAGGTTCAGGATGATCTCGCGGCCGGGGCCGGGCTGCCAGACGTCGCAGACGGCCTCGCAGACCTCCAGGGCGAAGTCCAGCTCGGTGTCGGTGAAGATCTCGGGGCTGTACTGGTAGCCGAAAGTGGTCTCGTCGCCCAGCAGCTTCTCCGCGTACTCCGTCACCAGCCGGGTGCCGTCGACCGCGATCTGCTTGATGTCGTCCTTGGAGCCGCGGAAGACGACGCGGCGGAAGGTCGGGGCGGTCGCGTTGTACAGGTGCACGGTGGCGCGCTTGGCGCCGACGATCGACTCGACGGTGCGCTCGATCAGGTCCTCGCGGGCCTGGGTCAGCACGGAGATGGTCACGTCGTCCGGGATCGCGCCCTCTTCGATGATCGAGCGGACGAACGCGAAGTCGGTCTCACCGGAGGCCGGGAAGCCGACCTCGATCTCCTTGTAGCCCATGCGTACCAGCAGGTCGAACATCTCGCGCTTGCGCGCGGGCGACATGGGGTCGATCAGCGCCTGGTTGCCGTCCCGCAGGTCCGTGGACAGCCAGCGCGGGGCCTTGGTGATCCGCTGCTCGGGCCAGGTGCGGTCCGGGATGTCCACGGCCTCGTAGGAGCCGTACTTGTGGATCGGCATACCGGACGGCTGCTGGGTGTGCGTCGTGCTGGTGATCGGGGTGGGCTTGCCGATCCACTGCGACTGGGACATTGCGTGGGGCTCCTCGAGTCCTGGAGGGCTTGGTGGGTCCCTTGAGGGGGACGGCCGACTGTCGAAACGCAGCACCAGACTCCGCGGGGAGGGGGTCGGCCTACGACTACAGGCCCTCGCCGCGGCAGCTAAGGAGAAGCAGCCCGAAACGCATGATGCGATCGAGAGTAGCGGAGCTTCCGCGGGAGCGGCGGTCCCGTTTCAGTATGCGGGACGACTGATCAGCTAACCGATCGGTAACGGGGAAATGTGACAGACCACTCCATTTTGCTAATCGTCGTCGCAACTCGTGACAGTTCCATGACCCAGTGCCACATTGCCAGACATGGACACCTACTCCTCCACCCGCGCCGGAATGTCCCGGACGCCGGTCTTCTGCGGCATCGTGCCGCCGCACATCCTCGACAAGCTGGCCCGCAGCGAGGACCCGGCGATCTCCGCCGCCGCCCGCCGGACCCTGGTCTCCGACGCCGCCCAGCGCACCGGCCGCCGTCTGACCACGGTCGTCGGTGCCACCGCCCCCACGGTCGAGGCGCCGGCCGGAGAACCGCGCCGCACCATCTACGACGCGGAGCACGGCATCACGCTGCCCGGCACCCAGGTGCGCGACGAGGGCGAGGACCCCGGGCAGGACGCCACGGTGAACCGCGCCTACGCGGGACTCGGCGCGACCTTCGAGCTGCTGATGTCCGCCTACGGACGGGACTCGATCGACGGCGCAGGACTGCCGCTGCTCGCGACCGTCCACTACGACGAGAACTACGGGAACGCCTTCTGGAACGGCGAGCAGATGGTGTTCGGTGACGGGGACGGCGAGATCTTCCTCGACTTCACCGTGCCGATCGACGTCATCGGCCATGAGCTCGCCCACGGCGTCACCCAGTACACGGCGAACCTCACCTACTTCGGGCAGCCCGGCGCGCTCAACGAGTCGGTGTCCGATGTCCTCGGTTCACTGGTGAAGCAGTACGTCCTCAACCAGACCGCGGACCAGGCCGACTGGCTGATCGGGGCCGGGCTGCTCGCGCCGCGGGTGACGGGGGTGGCGCTGCGCTCGATGAAGGAGCCCGGGTCGGCGTACGACGACGACGTACTCGGCAAGGACCCGCAGCCCGGGACGATGGAGGACTACGTCCGCACCGGCCGGGACAACGGCGGGGTCCACATCAACTCCGGTATCCCCAACCACGCGTTCTACCTGCTGGCCACGCAGCTCGGCGGCAAGGCCTGGGAGCGGGCCGGCCAGATCTGGTACGACGTGCTGACCGGCGGGACCCTGGAGGTCGACGCGTCCTTCACGGACTTCGCGCGGGCCACGGTCGCCGCGGCCGCGGCGCGGTACGGCGAGGGCGCGGAGCACGAGGCGGTGCTGAAGTCCTGGCAGCAGGTCGGTGTGCCCGCAAACTGAACCCATGCGTATCCACGTACGACGCACAGGTGGCTTCGCCGGGATCGAACGGGTCGCCGAGGTCGACACCGACGGCCGGCCCGACGCCCGGGAGTGGCATGCCCTGGCCGCGCAGGCGATGAGCGACGGCCGGGGCACGCCACCGGCGGGGGTGCCTGACGGGTTCCGGTACGAGCTGACAGTGGACGGTGAGTCCGTCCACTGCGCCGACCCACGGCTCAGCGATGCTCAGCGCAAGCTGATCACCCGGGTGCTGAAAGAGGGCGCGTAGCCCGCGCGACCGGGCTCAGAAGCCCAGTCGGCGCAGCTGCTTCGGGTCCCGCTGCCAGTCCTTGGCGACCTTCACATGCAGGTCCAGGAACACCGGCGTGCCGAGCAGGGCCTCGATGTGCTTGCGGGACTTGATGCCGACCTCCTTGAGGCGGCTGCCCTTCGGGCCGATGATGATGCCCTTCTGGCTGGGGCGCTCGATGTAGACATTGGCGTGGATGTCCAGCATCGGCTTGTCCACCGGGCGCCCCTCACGCGGCAGCATCTCCTCGACGACCACCGCGATCGAGTGCGGCAGCTCGTCCCGTACGCCCTCCAGCGCGGCCTCTCGGATCAGCTCGGCCACCATGACCTGCTCGGGCTCGTCGGTGAGGTCGCCCTCCGGGTAGAGCGGGGGGCTCTCGGGCAGCAGCGGCACCAGCAGATCGCCGAGCAGCTTCACCTGCTTGTCGCCGACGGCGGACACCGGGACGATCTCCGCCCACTCGAAGCCGAGCTCCCGGCCGAGCTGGTCGACGGCGATGAGCTGCTCGGCGAGTGTCTTCGAGTCGACCAGGTCGGTCTTGGTGACGATCGCGACCTTGGGGGTCTTCTTGATCCCGGCCAGTTCCTTGGCGATGAAGCGGTCGCCCGGGCCGATCTTCTGGTCGGCGGGCAGGCAGAAGCCGATCACGTCGACCTCGGCCCAGGTGGTGCGCACCACGTCGTTGAGCCGCTCGCCGAGCAGTGTGCGCGGCTTGTGCAGTCCGGGGGTGTCGACCAGCACGAGCTGTGCGTTCAGAGCGGGGAGGTGGACGATGCCGCGGACGGTGTGCCGGGTGGTCTGCGGCCGGTTGGAGGTGATGGCCACCTTCTGTCCGACCAGAGCGTTCGTGAGGGTGGACTTGCCCGCGTTGGGGCGGCCGACGAAGCAGGCGAAGCCCGCGCGGTGCGGCGCTTCGGGTCCAGGGGCAGCAGATCCAGGGGTGTGAACGCTCATGCGGGCCATTCTCCCTGATCCCGGCAGCCCTACGTACCGAGCGTCACCCGGCGGCGGCGTACGTGCCGCATCCGGAGCCATCCGACCGCTCCCGCACCCGCCGCGAGCACCACGGCCGCGACCACCCAGGGCAGGGCGAGGAACGACACCGCGGCCGATTCGCGCACGTCACGGGCACGGGCGGTGAGCCTGACCTCGCCCCAGTCGAGCTGGGGGGCGCCCGCCCAGCGTTCGGTGAGCCGGATCCGCTGGCGGGGCAGCAGCTCGCTGGGGATCTTCGTCAGGTCGCGGGCCAGCAGCGTGCGGCCGAAGAGGCCCTCCGCCCGCAGGGCGACCTTGGGGTTGAGGGTGATGTTCCCGCGGTTGTGCAGCGTGTACGAGATGAGGGCGCTGCTCTCACCGGTTCCGGGCACCAGCGGCCGGTCCGGCTCATAGGCGATGTCCTCGACCGTCAGCGCGGGCATCGTCGGGCCGTTCACCCGCAGATAGACCCGGGCACCCACGGCCCGCTGGATGCCGACGGCGACGGAGCCCCCGGAACCTCGCGCGATCCGCTCGTCCAGGGCGACGAGCGCACCCGGGTGGTCACCGGGCTCGGCGTTCTCGGGGATGGTGAGGGTGTAGGGGACGGTGACCGAGCCGTGCGCGGGGACGGTGACCTTCTCACGCTCGGGCTTCGCCCAGGCACCGACGCCGCGCTGGGGCTCCTTGAGGGTGCGGACGGCGAAACCCCCGTCCCGTTCCGTGTTGTACGCGTCGGCGGCGTACAGCAGGAAGCTCAGGGGGCCGGAGGTCTTGTTGCTGACGGTGACCTTGTCCGTGACGGTCGTACCGGGCTCGGCGGTGAGATAGAAGTACGGGCGTTTGCCGAGCCCGGACGCGGTGGGCTCGACCGACCACTCGCCGTTGTCGGCGGCGCGGGCGGCCGGCGCTCCGCCGTAGAGCAGCAGTGCGGTGAGGCTCACGGTCAGGGCGAGGAGGAGTGCGGGCAGCGCTGATGGTGCTGGCAGTCTTCGCACGGTGCGGATTCCCCGGGGTTCGGGGCGGGCCGACCGGGTGCGCGCCCGGCCCGCCTGGTGATCAGGTGAGGGTGAGCGTGAGCACTCCGGAGTAGGCGCCGGGTGCCGTGAACGCCGGGACGTTCAGCGACAGCTTCGCGCCCGCGGTGAACTCACCACCGGTGGCCGCACCGTTGGGGGTGGACGCGAGGGTCGCGCCGGCCAGGCCGACGGCGCCCCCGGAGCCCGCGACACAGGTGCTCGGGCTGCCGGCCTTGGTGGTGCAGGACGGCGTCCAGGAGAGCTGGCCCGCACCGATGGTGCCGGCCGGCCCGGTGAAGTCGGTGATCTTTCCGGTCAGGGACCAGCCCGCGGGGCCGCCGCGGAAGTCCTTGACCGTCACCGCGTTCAGATCACCGGTGGCGGAGCCGCCCTGGCCGTAGTCGACCGAGGTGAGCTGGACACTGTCACCGGCCTGGGTCATCGACAGGGTGCCGGCCGCGACCGAGGCATTGACCTTCTGGGCGTTCGCCGGGACCGGGGTGTTGTCGATGACGGTGTAGGCGGCGGGGCCCGCGCCCTTGCTGGAGTCCCAGGCGCCGCCCTCGTACGCGACGATGCCCGTGGTGCCCAGCGCGTTCACCGTGAGCTGCCCGGAGAACGAGCCGTTGGAGTCGGCGGTGACCGTCGTCCTGTCGGCGGTCTCAACCGCTCCGGAACGCCCCGCAAGGGTCACGGCGGCGCCCGGCGTGAACTTGCTGCCGGTGACCGTGACCGCGTCGCCCGCATTGCCGGACGCGGTGCCGAGCTGGATGGCGCGGTCATTGGGGACGGTCTGCGGGCTGGCGACGATCGTCAGCGAGACGGGCGCGGGCGGGTTCGTCACCGTGCAGGGGGTGTCCAGCTCCATGATGTAGCTGGTGTGGATGTTGTAGTCACCCGGCGAGAGCGTGATCGAACCCGGCGTGGTGACCTTGAACGTACCGGTCATCGAGAACGCCGGGAACGGCGCCTTGCCGGCGACCGGCGGGTTGGACTTGGGCCCCGTGACGTTCATGCTGCCGGTCTGGGCACCGCCGAGGGTGGCCTTGCCGGTCGGCGTCATGATGTCGGCCGGGAGCGCGATGTCGACCGGGTTGCCCGCGGCGGGGCTGGTCACCTTGTAGGTGACGGTGACCGTGTCGCCGACCTTGGGTGTGGCGTTGTCGACGGTGATCTCCGCGGTCGTGGTGCCGTCGATGGGCGGGATGCCCGCGATCGGCGGTGGTACGCAGTGGGTCGGGAAGGAGACCGACGCCGCCACCGCCTGGGCCTGGGCCTGCGCGCCGGGCGCGAGGACGGTGGACCCGGACACGGCGAGAGCGGTCACGCCGAGAGCGGCTGCCCAGCGGCGTCTTCGGGTGGACGAGCGTAGGGATGCCATGGGCTTCCCCCTTTCACTTCAATCGGTGGCCGCCATTGACCGGTTGAAGCGAAAAGAAGTCAATGGAATCGAAATGCACCGTCTGATGACCCATCAGATACTGTCAAGATCCCCGTTTCCGCAGCTCACGGCGGAGGCATGGGCTCCGCGGGCCCGGCGGGCCCACGGGGACAGCGCATATGCTCGGCGCATGACTGAGAGCACCGCACTCGACGCACTCGACCCCGAGGACCGCAAGATCATCACCCTGGCGCGCAGCGCCCGCGCCCGCAACGGCGTGCCGGAGGGCGCGGCGGTCCGGGACGAGACCGGACGTACGTATGTCGCGGGCACCGTGGCCCTGGAGTCCCTGCGCCTGAGTGCCCTCCAGACCGCGGTCGCCATGGCGGTGGCGAGCGGCGCGAAGTCCCTCGAGGCGGCGGCGGTGGTCGCTGACACGACCGTGGTCCCGGACACCGACCTCTCCGCGGTGCGCGACCTGGGCGGGGCGGGGACCCCGGTGTATCTGGCGGGCCCCGACGGCGAGGTCCGGGCGACGCTGTCGACCTAAGCCGTGTCTGAGAACTCCCGCCTGGCTCGCGACGCCTCGCACGCACACTCGCTGCGTTGTCTAACCGTCCGAGTACGCCCGGTACGAGGACGACCTCCCCCTGCCTCCGGCGGGGGAACCCCCACCGCCTTGCGATGGCACGCACCGGACGCAGCGATCCCCGCCCTCCGGGCGGACGACGCCAGTTCTCCAACACGGCCAAGGCCGGACGGGGGCGCTGGGGCGTCGCCGCCGCAGGCCCGACCGTGAGATCCGGACGACTCCGGCGCCGCAGGCGGAGCGCGAGACGCGGACACCCGGCCCGCACGCCGCCACGGCGCACCGTCCGGCACATCGTTCACCGCCGGCACCGGCGCGGCATCACCGCCTGTCGAGACTCGCGAGGGCGTGCCGGATCGCGGCGAGGGCCTCCTCGTCACCGGCATCCAACTGCCTGGCGGCGGTGACGTAGCGGTGTGCGTACTCCGCCAGCTTCTCCCTGACCCCGGTCGTGGCCGGCGGGGCGATGACCCGGGTGCCGGAGCCCCTGCGGCTTCCGACGAGGCCCGCGGTCTCGAGTTCGCGGTAGGCCCGCACCACGGTGTTGTTCGCCACCCCGAGCTCAGAGGCCAGCTGACGCACCGACGGCAGCCTGTCCCCGTGCCCCAGCCGACCGACTGCAATCAAGTCCGCCAACTGACCGCGGAGTTGCTCGTACGGCGGCACGGGAGAAGCCTGGTCGACGGTGACCCTGACGGCGACGCCCGTCATGACTGCGCCTTCACATAGACCTGCGGCAGCAGCAGGACGCACAGGCAATGGCCCGCGGTGATCGCCGATGCGAGGGCCACGGCGCCCAGCCCGCCGCCGGCCACGGCGTACATCGTGCCACCGCAGGAACCCTCCAAGAGCGTGAAACCCATCGTTCCGGAGATGGCGAAGAGAGGGGCGTTCACGAGTACCCCCCATGCGCCGACAGCGGCCCGCGCGTTGGCCGCGCGGCGCTGGCCGTCGCCCGTGGAGTATCTCGCGATCCGGCGCAGCAGCAGCGCGCAGGCGGCGGTACCGAGCAGGAGACCGCCGAAGGCCGGCCAGACGTAGGCCGGACCGGGCCAGGGCGCCAGCAGCCGCACCCCCTCCGGGCAGGTGACCGCCCAGGCCCGCCCCGGGCGGCCCTCGGCGTCCGCTGTCGCCGTCGCGGCACCGACGACAAGGAGCGGAACGAGCACGAGGGCCTGCACCGCCACCGAGGCGGTGAGCAGCCGGGGCACCTGGTCCCGGACGCTGCGGGGAGCCACCTCGGCGGTGCGCAGCCGACCGGGGCTGGGGCGCGCGATGACATCCCCCGCCAACACGCCCGCCATCACACACAGTCCGAACACGGGAAACCCGCAGAGCAGATCCACGTCCGGCGCGGGGCTGTAGGTGACCAGCGCGTTGACCGCCAGCCCCGCTGCCGCGCCGAGCCAGCGCACCGAAGCCTCCAGCACCTCCCGCCACGCGCCGCCTGTACGTACGGCTCCAGACATGCCGTTCCCCTCCCCCATGATGTGTATCAACTAATTGATACAATCGGTCCGCGAGGCCAAGTGTGTCAAGCAGTAAATACACTTGACCTCATGAGGGGTTCATCCCGGCAGCGGCGGTCAGCCGGTGAGTGGGTACATCGCTCCCCTGCGGCCCTCCGGGGACACCAGCCACTCCAGCTTCGCCGCCGTGTCCCCCTCTGCGAGCGGCGTGTGCAGCACGATCGTCAGATCGGGCCTCGCCGGCACCTTCAGCTGGGTCGCCTCCATATACAGCGGACCCACCAGCGGGTGCTCCA
Source organism: Streptomyces sp. NPDC059828 (assembly GCF_042731955.1). Classification (NCBI taxonomy): domain Bacteria; kingdom Bacillati; phylum Actinomycetota; class Actinomycetes; order Kitasatosporales; family Streptomycetaceae; genus Streptomyces; species Streptomyces sp. NPDC059828. The sequence continues at coordinate 42,938 of NZ_JBHWIW010000029.1, forward strand.
TCTCCTTGCGCACTTGACCGCCGGGGGCGATGTCCCGGCGGTCCCACAGCTCGGCGAACTCCTCGCTCGCCTCCTTCGCCGCCGCCACGACCGCCCGGAACCCCTCGTCGTCCGGGCGCTCCGAGCACGCCGCCCGGAACTGCGCCACCACCGTCGCCGCGTTCCGCTGCCAGCTGGTGGCACGCGCCCGGTAGACGGGGTCGGTGAAGAACGAGATCACACAGTTCTGCGGGTTCTCCGGACGCATGCCCATGACCACGGTCGCCGCGTCGTTGTACATGATGATGTTCCAGTACGCATCCATGATGTGCGCGGGATAGGGCATCCAGGTGTCGATCAGCCGCCGCATCCCCTCGCAGTTGCCGTGCCGCTCGGCCGGATCGACCTCGGCGGGCGGCGGGTTGAGGCCCGCCAGCGCGTACAGGTGGCGGCGCTCCGCGCTGCTCAGCCGCAGCACCCTGGCCACCGCGTCCAGCACCTGCGGGGAGACCGTGATGTCCCTGCCCTGCTCGAGCCACTGGTACCAGGAGACCCCGACACCCGCGAGTACCGCCACCTCCTCACGGCGCAGTCCCGGGGTGCGCCTGCGCGCGCCGCCATCCGGCAGTCCGGCGTCCGCCGGATTGATCCGGGCACGGCGGCTCATCAGGAACTCCCGCAGTTCGGTGTGCCGATGGGTCCTGGTCTCAGCCACGTACAACTCCCCCTGAGGTCCTGAGTGGTGGTGCGGCCAACAGGATAAGTAGCGGCTCCCCAGCGGCATTCCGTCCGCAGGAGGCTCGGGGGCATGGCAATCGACACATCCCACCCCACCGGCACGTCTGCTCTTCGGCAAGGTCCCGCGGCTCCGGTACGGCTGACCGGCCGGGCCCGTCTCACCCTCTTCGTGCTGTGCGCCGCGCAGTTCATGGTCGCGCTGGATTTCTCCGTACTCAATGTGGCATTGCCCGTGCTCGGCGCCGACCTCGGGATGAGCACCACCGCGTTGCAATGGGGCGTCACCGCGTTCGCGCTGCCCTCCGGCGGATTTCTGCTGCTGTTCGGCCGGATCGCCGATCTCTACGGCCGGCGCAGGCTGTTCCTCTCGGGTCTCGCCCTGTTCGGCGCGGCGTCGCTGCTGGCGACCTTCGCCTGGGACCCGGCGGCGTTCCTCGCCGGGCGGGCGCTCCAGGGGCTCGGCGCCGCGGTCATCGTGCCGACCGGGATGTCCCTGCTGACCACCACGTTTCCCGAGGGGCCGCAGCGTGAGAAGGCGCTGGGCATCAGCGGCACGCTGATGTCGCTGGGCTTCACCGTCGGCATGGTGCTGGGCGGGGTGATGACCGACACCCTCGGCTGGCGCTCCACGATGGGCCTGCTCACTGTGTTCTCGCTGGTGGTGCTGCCGCTCGCGCCGCGGCTGCTGACCGAGTCCCGTACCGCCGACCGGCCGCGGCTCGACGTGCCCGGCGCGGTCACCGTCACCGGCGGACTGCTCGCGCTGATCTACGCGCTGACCACGGCCGCCGACCGCGGCTTCGGGGGCTTGGACGTGCTGGTCACGCTCGTCGCGGGCCTGCTCCTGCTGACCGCGTTCGTGGTCGTCGAGTCCCGCAGCGCCGCCCCGCTGGTGTCGCTGCCGATGCTGCGCCGGCGCACCGTGGCCCTGGGGAACCTCGGTGGTCTGGTCACCTTCTCGATGATGTCGACCGTGGTCTTCGTGCTGACCCTGTACCTCCAGGAGGTGCTCGGGATCTCCGCGTTCGGGACCGGGCTGGTCTTCGGAGTGCAGGGCGGGGTTTCGATCCTCGCGGGTGCGTACGCCCCCAAGGTCATCGGGCGGCTGGGCGCGCGGCGGACGCTGGCGATGGGCCTGCTGGGCCAGGGGCTGCTCGTGGCGCTGCTGCTTGGCCTCGGTGAGCGGTCAGGGGTCGTCCTCGCCACCGTGGCGGTGTCGCTGGCGAGCATGTGCCACCTGCTCGCGATCATCTCGTACGGGCTCACCGTCACCTCGGGTGTGCCGGACGAGGAGCAGGGACTCGCCACCGGGCTGGTCACCACCACCCAGCAGGTGGGGCTGACGGTGGGAATCCCGCTGCTGGGCGTGCTGGCGACCACCTGGGGCGGCGGGCTGTACGACGGTGTGCGGGCCGTGCTGGGGATCGACGCCGTGATCGTGGTGGCGGCGGCTGTGCTGATGGCAGTGGGCCTGCGCGGTCGGCGATGACGACCTGGGCGGGCGGTGGCTGGGACGGCATCGGCGGGGCGGACACAGGGATGCCGACTGCCGGGCCGGCCCCGCCCCGCTCGGGCCGGTCAGGGTCTGTCGAGACGGAGTCGCTCGGCCTTCGGCAGACCCGCGACGACCAGGTCGTACGAGTCCTCGATGAGCTCCCGGACCATACGGGCCGGGAGCTCCGCCACGGTGACGGTGTTCCAGTGGCGCTTGTTGAGGTGCCAGCCCGGCACGATCGCCGGATGCTCGGCCCTCAGCCGCACCGCCTCGTCCGGATCGCACTTCAGCGACACCTTCAGCGGGGTGGATGCGAGGTCGGTGAGGGCGAACATCTTCCCGGCGACCTTGAACACGGAGACCTCGGGGGTGAAGGGGAAGTCCTCCACCACCGCGTTCTGCTCCAGGCAGAAGGCCCTGAGCTGCTTCGCGGTCATCGGGTCACTCGTCCGGTCCGTCATGCGACCGGTCCGGCCGCCGGTTCCGAGGGCTCCACCAGGACGGTGACGATCCTGTTCCGGCGCCCGGCCGGCGACTCCGCCGTCAGCCGCAGGGAGCGCCCGTCCGGGAGTTCCACCACCGCGGTGGCTCCGGCGATCGGAACGCGCCCAAGTGACTTGGCGAGCAACCCGCCGACCGTCTCGACGTCCTCGTCGTCGAACTCGTCGAGACCGAACAGCTCGCCGAGGTCCCCGATGTCGAGCCGGGCCGTCACCCGGTAGCGGGAGTCCCCGAGCTCCTCCACGGGCGGCAGCTCGCGGTCGTACTCGTCGGTGATCTCACCGACGATCTCCTCGAGGATGTCCTCGATGGTGACGATCCCCGCCGTACCGCCGTACTCGTCGATCACGACGGCGACATGGTTGCGCTCCTGCTGCATCTCGCGCAGCAGATCGCCCGCGTTCTTGGTGTCGGGCACGAAGGCTGCGGGCCGCATCGCCGTGGAGACCAGCTCGGCCTCGGCATCGCGGTTGATGTGCGTCTTGCGCACGAGGTCCTTGAGATACACGATCCCGACGATGTCGTCCTCGTTCTCACCGGTCACGGGGATCCGGGAGAAGCCGGAGCGCAGCGCCAGGGTCAGCGCCTGGCGGATGGTCTTGTAGCGCTCGATGCAGATCAGATCGGTGCGCGGGACCATGACCTCGCGTACGAGGGTGTCGCCGAGCTCGAAGACGGAGTGCACCATCTTGCGCTCGTCGGCCTCGATCAGCGACTCCTGCTCGGCGAGGTCGACCATGGCCCTCAGCTCCGCCTCGCTGGCGAACGGGCCCTTGCGGAAACCCTTGCCGGGGGTGAGCGCGTTGCCGATGAGGATCAGCAGTTGCGGGATCGGGCCCATGATGCGGGCCAGCGGCAGCAGGACGTACGCCGCGGCGGTCGCCGTGTTGAGCGGATGCTGACGACCGATGGTGCGCGGCGAGACCCCGACGGCGACATAGGAGACCAGGACCATCACGCCGATGGCGACGGCCAGCGCCTCCCAGGTCGCGGCGAACTCCTGGAGGCAGGCGTAGGTGACCAGGGCTCCGGCCGCCATCTCGCAGGCGACGCGCACCAGCAGGGCCACGTTGAGGTAGCGGGTCGGGTCGGACGCCACCTGGACGAGCTTGTCGGCGCCGCGCCGCCCCGCGCGCTGGGCCTCGGCGGCACGGAAGCTGGAGACACGGGCGATGCCCGCCTCGGCACAGGCCGCGAGCCAGGCGACGACGACGAGCAGGACCGCACCGGCGATCAGCTGGGCGCTCATGAGGCGGCCCCGCCGTCCGGTGCGGACCTCACGTACGAGGCGGGGACGGAGACAGGTGCGGGTCTCATGAGACGGTCGGTGCCGGGGAGGGGCCCGTCAGGCCCTTCTCCGCACGCCAGCCGTCCACGATCGCCGCCTGCAAGCCGAACATCTCGGCGCGCTCGTCCGGCTCCTCGTGGTCGTAGCCGAGGAGGTGCAGCACTCCATGGACGGTGAGGAGCTGGAGCTCCTCGTCCATGGAGTGCTGGGTCGGGGCCTCGTCCCCCTGTTTGCGGGCGACCTCCGGGCAGAGCACGATGTCGCCGAGCAGCCCCTGCGGGGGCTCGTCGGCGTCCTTGGCCGGCGGACGCAGCTCGTCCATCGGGAAGGACATGACATCGGTCGGCCCGGGCAGGTCCATCCACTGGATATGGAGCTGCTCCATGGCTTCGGCGTCCACGACGATCACCGAGAGTTCGGAGAGCGGGTGGATACGCATCCGCGCGAGGGCGTAGCGGGCGATGTCGAGGATCGCCTCTTCGTTGACCTCGGTGCCGGACTCGTTGTTGACGTCGATCGACATGGTGCTGATCGGTTCACTTCCCGTGGGAGCCGCTGGTGCCATGAGTGGCGTGGTGGGAGCCGTTACGGCTGTCGTACCGCTCGTACGCGTCGACGATACGGCCGACGAGCTTGTGCCGGACGACATCCTGCGACGTCAGCATCGAGAAGTGCACATCGGGGACCCCTTCCAGGATCTCCCGGACCTGGCGCAGACCGCTCTTGGTCCCGCCGGGAAGGTCGACCTGGGTGACGTCACCGGTGATGACGATCTTCGAATCGAAGCCGAGGCGGGTCAGGAACATCTTCATCTGCTCGGGGCTCGTGTTCTGGGCCTCGTCCAGGATGATGAAGGCGTCGTTGAGCGTGCGACCGCGCATGTACGCCAGCGGTGCGACCTCGATCGTGCCCGCGGCCATCAGGCGCGGGATGGAGTCGGGGTCGAGCATGTCGTGCAGGGCGTCGTAGAGCGGGCGCAGATACGGGTCGATCTTCTCGTAGAGCGTGCCTGGCAGGAAGCCGAGCCGCTCCCCCGCCTCCACCGCGGGCCGGGTCAGGATGATCCGGTTGACCTGCTTGGACTGGAGCGCCTGGACCGCCTTGGCCATGGCCAGATAGGTCTTGCCGGTGCCCGCGGGGCCGATGCCGAAGACGATCGTGTGCTTGTCGATGGCGTCGACATAGCGCTTCTGGTTGAGGGTCTTGGGGCGGATGGTGCGACCGCGGCTGGAAAGGATGTTCTGTGTGAGCACCTCGGCCGGGGTCTCATCCGGGCCATCGCCGTTCTCGCTCGCCCTGAGCATGGCGATCGAGCGTTCCACCGCGTCCTCCGTCATCGGCTGCCCGGTGCGGAGCACCAGCATCATCTCGTCGAACAGGCGCTGGATCAGAGCGACTTCCCGCTCGTCACCCACCGCACTGACTTCGTTGCCCCGGACATGGATATCGGCCCCGGGGAAGGACCTCTCGATCACGCGCAGCAGGGCATCGCCCGAGCCGAGAACCGTCACCATCGGATGCTTCGCAGGGACGGTGAACTGGGCTCGCGCCTGCCCCGGCGCAGGGTTCCCCCCGGCGCTCTCGGGACGGGGAGTGTTCTGGGCTGTGGGTGTCTGAGTCATGGGCCGGCTCTGTGGCCTGCACATACCTCCCGTTGCAGGGTTCTCGCTGCTCGACAACCTCTTGGATACAAGCGTACGACCCCGCGCTGACAGTGCCGAGGCGTTTTTCACACGGAAGGTCTCGGCGGGCGCGCCTCGGAACACGCCAGAACGCCGCAGAGCGCCGCAGAGCGCCTCAGGGAGAGCGGCGGAAGCCGATCGTGGGCACCGCCCGCGCCCGTGGCCAGGGGCGGCAGGCCCTGGGCAGCAGCCGCTCAAGGAGACCGCCGAGGAAGGCGTAGCGGGCCAGCGCCTCCGGGTCCTGGCCGACCCACCCCTGCACGCGCTGCCACCAGGCGGCCACCTCGGACCAGCCGGGTGCGGAGAGTGACCCGCCGAACTCCTGCACGGACAGCGCGGCGGTCAGCCCGGCGAAGGCCAGCCGGTCGGCGAGGGGCCAGCCCGCGAGGGTGCCCGTGACGAATCCGGCCACGAACACATCGCCCGCGCCCGTGGGGTCCAGCGCCTCGACCTCGATCGCCGGGACCTCGGCGGTCTCGCCCGAGCCCCCGTCGACGGCGACGGCACCGTCCGCGCCGAGGGTGACCACGGCGACCGGCACCTTCTCGGCGAGCACCCGGGCCGCGGCGCGGGGGCAGTCGGTGCGGGTGTACCGCATCGCCTCCTCGGCGTTGGGCAGGAACGCCTCGCACAGTTCGAGCCCGGGGAGGGCCGCCAGGTCCCAGCGGCCGGTGTCGTCCCAGCCGGTGTCGGCGAAGATCCGGGCGCCACGGGCCGCGGCCCCGGCGATCCAGCCCTCCGGGCGGCCCGGTACGAGGGACGCGACGGCGGCCCGTGCCCGCGGGGGCACCGAGTGCGCCGGGGGTACGCCCTCCTCGCCGCTGTCCCCGGTGTCGTCGTACGGCGGGGCTTCGTGGCCGTGGGAGATCATCGTCCGCTCTCCCTCGTAGGCCATGGAGACGGTGACCGGGGAGTGCCAGCCGCGGATGGTGCGTGACATCGAGAGGTCGATGCCCTCACCCTGTTCGAGCGCGTCCCAGCAGTAGTCGCCGTAGTGGTCGTCGCCGAAACCCGCCGCGAGGGAGGTACGCAGCCCGAGGCGGGCGAGGGCGGTGGCCATGTTGGCGATGCCGCCGGGGCTCGACCCCATACCCCGGGCCCAGGACTCGGTGCCGCGGACGGGGGCGCTGTCCAGGCCGGTGAAGATGATGTCCAGGAACACCGTGCCGGTCAGGAACACATCGCACCCGGGGTCGCCGTCCGCGCGCATGTCACGCAGCGGGTCGACATGCTCGTCCAACAGGTGTGCGGCAGCGGCGTGTTGCAGGTCTCCGCCGGGCGTGATCACGACGCCTCCCGGGGGTGCGGTCGGTGCGGGCCAGTGCAGGTCGGTGCGAATGTGGTGCGAGCGGTCCGAGGGCTCTGCGGGATCTGCCCAGTGTGCCTGATCCGGGGCTCCACAGAGGCGCCGACGATCACCGAAATCGCGCTTGCCTACCCCTGAGATACCCAGGCAAACCAAATGTGTCCCGCCTCACACCATCTCACCTTCTCCGACCCCGGACACACTTGATACAAATTGCCCCGCTGCCCCACGTTCCTGTGCAACACCGGGCGCCTCCCCCCTCCTTGACCCCCGCTTCGCCCTGCCCTTTTCCGGGAACGCCCATGTCTTCGCGCCCGCGCGCCGCGTGGCCCCTGGTCGCCGTGTTCAACGCCGGCTACCTGGCCCCGTACCTCCTGCCGACCATCGTCGGCCGCCTGTCCACCGGACTCGGACTCAGCTCCGCCGAGGCCGGTCTCGTGGGATCCACCCTGCTGCTCCACTCGGCCATCGCCGGTTTCGCGCTGGCCTCCCGCGTCGACCGCCACGGGCAGCGGCGACTGGCCCGGCTGGGACTGCTGCTGACCTTCGCCGGCTACGGCGCCGCCGCCCTCACCTCGTACGTACCGCTGGTGATCGCCGGTGCCGCCGTCGGCGGCCTGGGCTCGGGTACGGCGACGGCGGTGGCCGCGGCGGGCATCGCCGCGCAGCGCGATCCACACCGGGCGTCCTCGCTCGGACTGCTGGCGGTGTCGGCGACCGCGGGGGCGCTGTACCTCACGATTCCGCGGCTCGGCGGCGGGCACGCGCTGCCATTCGCGGCGCTGGCCGTCGCAGCGGTGCTGGTGTGGCCGGCGACCGCACGGCTGACGGGAGCCGGGACGGTGGCGGCGCCGGGGGGCTCCGCCACGGTCCCGTTCAGCTCGCGGACCCCACTGCCGCGGCGCCGCTCGGGCATCGTGCTCGCGGGCGCGATCCTCTTCTGGTCCATGGCCCAGAACGCCCTGTGGGGCGTCAGCGGACGGATCGGCACCACCCAGGCGGGCCTGAGCGAGGCCACCGTGGGGGCGGTCTTCGCGGTCGCCCTCGGCGCGGGTCTGACGGGTGTCATCGGCGCCGGTGCGGTCGGCTCCCGGCTCGGCCGGGCGGTGCCGATCGGCGTGGGCACGGCGCTGATCGGCGGCTGCATCGTGGTGAGTTCGTCGGCCCGGGGCCTGGTCGGCTTCGCCACCGGCGAGGTCCTCTGGAACCTCTTCTACCCGGTGGTCCTGTCGTACCTGCTCGGCCTCTCCGCCTCGCTCGACCCGCGCGGCCGGTGGGCGGTGCTGGTGGGCGCCGCGTCGTCGCTGGGTGTGGCCTGCGGTCCCATGACCGGAAGCCTGCTGTCGGAGCACACCGGATACCCGGTGATGGGCCTGGCGATGTGCGCGATGCTGCTGCTCGTGGCGGTCCCGATGTCGGCGGTGGCCCTGCACACCTCCGGCCGTCCGCTGGTCCCGGGTGCCATCCGCCGCCGCGGCGGCAACCCGGCGGCCGTCGTCGCCGGTGCGGCCGGAATGGCCTCGACGGGCGCCCGCGTCCCGCAGATCGGCGCGCCCGAGCAGGCGGTCACGGAGATCCCGGCACCGGTACGGGCACGGCGGCGGCGGCTCATCCGCGACCGGTCGTCCAAGGTCCTCGCCTCCTGAGTCCCCGAATTCCGGAGAATCAGCGGCGCTGGAACGGAGCCCGGGACCTGGAGGGGAGGTCCCGGGCTCACGTCTTCCCTCAGTCCTTCTGAGCCGTCAGAGCCGTCCGGGAAGGACTCAGCCGGCGCCGAACTCATACGCGTCGACCGCGTCCAGATACCGCCTGCGCCGGGCCTCGTCCTGGTCCAGGAAGGACGCCTCGAACGAGTTCCGCGCGAGCTGCCGCATCTGCTCCCGGTCCAGTCCCAGGGCCTCGCGGACCGCGTGGAAGGTGTCCCCGACATAGCCGCCGAAGTACGCGGGGTCGTCGGAGTTGACGGTCACCAGAAGCCCGGCGTCCATCATCGCGCGCAGCGGGTGGTCCTCCAGGGTGTCGACGGCGCGCAGCCGCACGTTCGACAGCGGGCACACGGTCAGCGGGATCCGCTCCCGTACCAGCCGCTCCACCAGCGCCGGGTCCTCCATCGCGCGCAGCCCGTGGTCGATGCGCTCGACGCCCAGCACGTCGAGGGCCTCCTCGATGTAGGCGGGCGGACCCTCCTCCCCGGCGTGGGCGACCTTGCGCAGTCCGAGTGACTCGGCGGCGGCGTAGACCTCGCGGAACGTGGCGGGCGGATTGCCGACCTCGGCCGAGTCCAGGCCGACTCCGCTGATGTGGTGGAGATACGGCTTCGCGGCGTCGAGCGTGGCCATCGCGGAATCCGCGGGCTGGTCCCGCAGGAAGCACATGATCAGCTGGGTGGAGACGCCGTGCCGCTCATCGGCGCGGTCGAGGGCGTGGGCCAGCCCTTCGATCACGGTGCCGATGGGGATACCGCGGGCGGTGTGCGCCTGCGGGTCGAAGAAGATCTCGGCATGCCGTACGCCCTGGGTGGCGGCCCGCGCGAGATAGGCGTCGGCGAGTTCGGTGAAGTCCTCGGCGGTGCGCAGCACCGCCATCAGCTCGTAGTACAGGTCGAGGAAGGACTGGAGGTCGGTGAAGAGGTACGCCTTGCGGAGGTCCTCGGTCCCGGCATAGGGGAGCTCGACTCCGTTGCGTGCGGCGAGTGTGAAGGCGAGTTCGGGTTCGAGAGTGCCCTCGATGTGGAGGTGCAGTTCGGCCTTGGGCAGTGCTGGCATCGGTGCTCGCTCAGGGTGCGCGTTTGGGCAGGGGTACGCGGACGAGGTCCTGGGCCACGGAGAGTTCGCCGTCGAAGCCCGCCGCGCGGGCCTCGCGCTCGAACTCCCCGGGTTCGCTGTAGCGCTGGGAGAAGTGCGTCAGCACGAGGTGCCGTACGCCCGCGTCACGTGCCACGGCTGCGGCCTGCCCCGCGGTGAGGTGGCCGTGGTCGGTGGCAAGCCGGCGGTCCTCGTCGAGGAAGGTGGACTCGATGACGAGCATGTCGCAGCCGTCGGCGAGTTCGTAGACCCCCTCGCAGAGGCGGGTGTCCATGACGAAGGCGAAACGCTGTCCCCTGCGTATCTCGCTCACGTCTTCGATGCTGACCCCGCCGAGGACGCCCTCGCGCTGGATGCGGCCCACGTCGGGGCCCTTGACGCCGTGTGCGGCCAGACGTTCGGGGAGCATCCGGCGGCCGTCCGGTTCGGTGAGCCGGTAGCCGAAGGACTCCACGGGGTGGGAGAGCTTGCGGGCGTCGAGGGTGTAGGCCGGCGTGATGGCGAGCACGCCGTCGCCACCGTCGTCGGTGACGGGGCGCTCGGAGATGGGGACGGTCTCGCGGTAGGCGGTCGCGTACCGCAGCCGTTCGAAGAAGCGCTGTCCGCTCGCCGGGTAGTGCGCGGTGACCGGGTGCGGAACCTGGTCGAGGTTGATGCGCTGGATCACCCCGGCGAGGCCGAGTGAGTGGTCACCGTGGAAGTGGGTGACACAGATCCGGTTGATGTCGTGTGCGGCGACTCCGGCCCGGAGCATCTGCCTCTGGGTGCCCTCACCCGGGTCGAAGAGGATGCCTTCGCCGTCCCAGCGGAGCAGATAGCCGTTGTGGTTGCGGTGCCGGGTGGGGACCTGACTGGCGGTGCCGAGCACGACCAGTTCGCGTACGGACATGAGGGCTCCGGCGCTCTAGCCGGGAGGCCAGTTGAGGCCACGGCCGCCGAGGACGTGGGCGTGCGCGTGGAACACGGTCTGTCCGGCGCCGGAACCGGTGTTGAAGACGACGCGGAAGCCGGTCCCGTCGACCTTCTCCTCGGCCGCGACCTCGGCCGCCTCGCGCAGTATGTCGGCGGCGACGGCGGGCTCGGCTGCGGCCAGCGTGCCGGCGTCGGGGTAGTGCACCCGGGGGATCACGAGCACATGGGTGGGCGCCTGCGGGTTGATGTCGCGGAAGGCGACGGTCGTCTCGGTCTCGCGGACGACGGTGGCGGGCACGTCCCCCGCGACGATCTTGCAGAACAGGCAGTCCGCCTGCGGTTCTCCCGCCATGGTCCGGCCCCTTCCCGACTCCGGTGATCAGTACGTGCGCATGCTATCCCCAGAGCGGCGGATGGGGAGTCCCCCAACCGCCGCCGCTCGCCGCGCCATGCCGGTAGGCCGTGCCTCAGCGGTAGGTGTAGAACTTCGTGTGGTCGAGCATGTCCTCGGGCGTCACGTCGTTCCACGGCTTCATCGTGTCGCGCAGACCGACGACGCCCTGCGGGGCGGTGACGGGCACGTATCCCAGTGAAGGGTGCAGTCGCTGCCAGTCGGCCCACAGCTTGTCTATGAAGCAGTGGTGGAGCCAGAACACGGGGTCGTTCGGCGAGGCTCCGGTGGTCATCTGACCGCCCACCCACACATGGACCCGGTTGTGGAGGTTCGGTCCGCGCCAGCCTTCGACCTGGTTGCGGAAGCCGCTGGACCCGCTGTTCCAGGGAGACGCGTCATAGGTGCTCAGGGCGAGCACGGAGTCGACCTCGGCGCGAGTGGGCAGCTCGCGGACGCCGACGCCCAGCGACCGGCGCAGAAAGGTCCTGCCGTCGACGCGTATGTTCATGGGCCAGTTGCCGCCGCCGAAGGCGAAAGGGCCGGTGGTGACCCTGCCGTCGCCGGCGCGGCCGTCGCCGCCGAGAAAGCTGTCAGCCCACAGGGAGCTGCGGGGCGAGCGGTCGACGGTCCAGTCCCAGTAGGGCAGCATCACCGAGGGGTTGACGCTCTGGAGTGCCTGCTCGAACTGCAGGAGGAACCGGCGGTGCCAGGGGAGGAACGACGGGGAACGGTGCCCCGTGCGCTCTCCGCTGTCGGTGTCGCTCATGATGAAGGCGTTGTGGGTGGTGATGAACTCGTCGTAGCGGCCCTGCTTCTTGAGCTGGACCACGGCGTCCACGAAGTCGCGCTTCTCGGTGGCGGAGAGGTCTGCCTGGTTCTTGCGGTCTGCCATACCACGCTCCTTGTCGGACGTCAGACGGTGAGGGGTACGAGTGAGGCGCCGTGCAGTTCCCGTACGGCGGCGCGGGCCGCGTCGCGTGGTGTGCGGTGGATCTCGTAGTGGTTGACGACGCTGATCCAGGTGCCGTCCGCGTTCCGCATCACATGCAGCTCGTCGTCGTCGACGCGGACGACGAACTCCACGGGTTCCTGGGGCTCCTGGGCCTTCCGGCCGTGGCCGTGATGTCCACCGCCGTCACCCTCCTCGGCGGGCCAGCCCTCAATGTGCCGCCCGAGGTACGTCTCGTCGAACGGCTCCGGTACGTCGGCCGCGCGGGCCTGAGCGGCATGGGCCGAAGCGGTGTGCTGCGTACCGGCGCCGTGATGCCCCGCACCCTGGGTTCCGGAAGGCCGCGACGCGGTGGCGGCGGCGACGGCTGCCGGTGCGGCGAGCGCGGCACCGGCGACCACGAGGGTGGTTCCTCGCACCATGTCGCGGCGGGTGAGACGTTGCACGTTCTGCTCCTCTCGTCGGCCCGCCGCCGGCCGTGGAGGACCAGCAGCAGGAACGTTTCTTCGAGTGGTGGGACGAACGCGTCCCGTGGCCCCACATGTTGGCAGTGGCGAACGGGAGGAAAGAGAGGCATGACCCCACACGGTCATGAACAAGACAACCACATACGGATAGTGCACTCTTCAACGGCGGATGATCTTCATCGCGCGACTCCCGAGGGACCCCTCGGAAGGGAAACTCGCCCCGCTCCCGCCGCTTGCTCCCACAAATCCTTCGGCAGCCGCGGCGTCAACGGCACGGTGTACACGTTCGCAACTCGGCGCAATCGCGGGGGCTGAACCCGCTCTGCGGGGTAGGCGCCCTGGTTTCGGCAGTCGCCGGTGCCGTGAGACGCGGGCAGTCACTCGTGATGCAGGAACACCTTCATGGCCGCGTACCGCACATCCCCGTCCTCGTGCCGCCTGAGCGTGCACAGCAGGCCGCGCCACTCCTCCGGCCAGTTCAGCCGCAGCCCCATCAGCCCCACGAGGGCCACTGCGAACAGACCTGCCGAGCCAGGGCCGTCGGCCGCGAGCCGCTCAGCGGCGGCGAGCAGGGTCGCGGGGTCCCGGGGCATCCAGGACCCGTACGCACGCCACGAGCACAGCCGGTCCGCCGTGTACGAAGCGAGCAGGCGATGGTCACGCAGCACCCGGGCCAGATCGGTCAGCTGTGCGTGCAGAAGCGGGAGTTCCGCGTCGAGGTCCACGAGCTGGCGCAGCAGGGCGGCGCGGGCGCCGATGAGCGACGGCTCGTCCGCCAGCTGATCCGCCAGGGCACCGAGCACCGGGCGCAGCGCTTCCTCGGGTTCCGCGCACAGCTCCTCCACCAGTGACTCCAGCCGCTGGCCGGCGGGCCGGTCCCGCTCGGTGGACACCTCCCCGTCGCCTGCCCGGACGACGGCGAGCAGCTCCGCCACCGTGGTCCGGAGCAGGCTGCCCACCGCTGCCCCGCCCACCGGATGCGGCAGCCCGGAGGCCGCTACCGACCTCAGCGCGCCGGCCGCCACACGCCAGTTCCTGCGCTCGTCGAGGGAGGTGACCCAGCGGGGGACCGCGTGCGCCGTCTCGGGCGCGAAACGCACCCACTTCGGCAGGGCCCGCAGCCCCACCGCCGCGATCTCCTGGTCCGCGGCCTCGCACATCGTGCCGATCAGGCGTGCGTACCGGGGGCGGTGTGCATCCGGAACCTCCCACGGCGCGGGCGCCGTCAGTGCGGTCGCGGTCTGCGGCGTCCACTCGGCGGTATCCGTGAGCACCTCCCACATCTGCGGCTGGTCGAGCAGCCCGGGGGCGACCGCGATGACGGCCGCCGCCACATCGGCGTGCCGGCCCGGCATCCGGTAGACCGCCGCGAGCAGCTCCGCCGCCTGCGCCGGGGGCAGGTACCTGGCGGCCAGCCGCACCGCCTCCTTGCGGCTCGTCACCTTCACCCCACCGGTGGCGGTGAGCAACCGCTCCAGCCGCGCCGCGAGTTCCCGTGGCGGGACGAAGCGCGCGGCGCGAGCCGCCGCGTACACCGCGACGCGCGCACGGTCGCTGCCCGAGTGGGCCAGCAGGATCCCTAGCGCCGCGGCGGGGCGGTCCGTCCAGGGCAGTGCGCCCAGGGCGGCTTCGGCGACCACGACCTCCGGCGAATCCACGAACTCCCGCACCAGCCGGTGCCCCTGCTCCGGCACCGGCGCGGCGGCCCGGATGGCCGCGGCCCGTTCGTACACCGACCGGGACGTGTCCGTGGCCGTCGCGCGGAACAGCCGCACCGCCGCCTCCTGCTGGCGCGGCGTCCAGCGGTCGCTGTGGCCCGGTGCGGGCAGCGGACGGTCGGCTCCAGGCCGCAGGAAGCGGCCGTGCGGCGGCTGCCCACCGAGCCCGAGCAGGCCGTCGAGCAGATCGGTACGGCGCCGGGCGAGCACGCGTTGCACGGGGCCGAGGACCACGGCCGAAGGCTCCATGGCGACGATCCGGGCCACCCGCTCGTCCCGCGCCGCGGGGTCGTCCAGCCACAGTTCGGCGGCGGTCGCGAAGGCCTGGTCACCGCCATGGGCGAGGGCGTCCTCGAGCATCCGCTGGAGCTCGGGCATCCGGCGCGCACGGGGACCGAAGGAGGCTGCCAGCGAGAACAGCAGTCGGTACTCGGACCTGCCGGCGGCTGCCTCGGCCCAGGGCCGCAGGGCCTCGAACACCTGGTGCTCCTGCCCCCGGCGCAGCCTCCGGTACAAGAGGCCGAGATCCTGGACCCCGGCGTGCGCGGTGATCCGTTCCAGAGCACGCAGGGCCCAGTCCAGCAGGGCGGGCTGCTCCGCGGACGGCTGGGTCGTGTGCTCGGCGAGCACCCCCACGGCCAGCCGGCACAGTGCCCGTCGTGACGCATCGGAACCGTCCCTGGCCTCGAGCGCGTCGAGCACGATCCGGTCGAGCGACGGAACGTCCTCGGCGGCGAAATGCCCTGGGCGCAGCTCCGCCAGCGCTTCGAGCGCCCGTACCCGCACGGGGTCCTGTTCGTTGCGCAGCCGATTCCGCATCAGGTCGAGCAGCTCCGACATCGCCGCACGGTCAGCGCTGCACCCGGTGGCGGCGACGAGGATGGGCCAGACCACCGCCCGGTCGTCCGCGTCGGGGCGCTTCAGCGCGGCGAGCAGCTCGGGCCTGACCTCGTCCAGGGGGCCGAGCGACCGGAATTCCAGCATGTCCATCCAGAACCACTGCGCCCCGTCGTCGTCCTGTCCGGCGAGCCAGGTCCGGAGCTGCGCCCAGCGCCGCTCACGGGGCAGAAGGTGCAGCACCGAGCAGATCTGATCGCTCGTGAGCTCCCTGCCGGCCGCGACCGCGTCGATGAACGCGCCCCGGCGGGCGGGTGCCATGGCCTTGACCAAGCCGACGAAGGGCTGCTGCCGGCGCAGCCAGTGGCGGCCCAGCGCCGCCAGCGACGGCGGGTCCGCATGGACCAGCTTGCGCAGCATTCCGGTGGACGGAAGCGGTTCGAAGCGGTCCTGGTTGCGGTCGGGCGAAAGCAGCCAGCGCACGGTGCGCTCGGCGTCCGCACGGATCAGCGGTCCGAACCTGTTCCAGAGCATCGCGGGGGCTCTGGACGGCCCGTGCCGCTCCAGCAGGTCGAGCAGCCGCTGCGGACGTATGGACGCCAGCACCGCCATGGCCGGTGCCCGGTCCTTCCACCACGCGTCGCGCTGCCTCGACTCGGTGATGCCGGCGAGTTCCCGCTCGCACTGGTCGAGTACGGGGTCGGGGTGGTCCTTGGCGAGCCGGGTGCCGGACTCGACGGCATGGGCGAGCCCGGGAAGGTGGGCGCGTACGAACGCGGCCGAGCAGGCGGGCAGCAGCCTGGCCGCTTCCCCGTCACCCCACTGCGCACGCAGCCGCCCCACCATCCGCTCGGCCAGTTCGGTGCGGCGGCCCATCAACAGCACCCCGGCGAGCCTGCGCCGGGTCGCGGCGGACGCCCCTTCGTAGGCGGCTTCGACCGCCTCGTCGGGCACCAGCGGTGTGCGGGCGGCGCGCAGCGCATATCCGCTCACTCCACGGTCCGGGTCGGTGAGCCGCGCGGCCAGGAAGTCCCCCCGCCCGCACACCGTCGCGGCCAGCGCCGCTAGGCGCCGCTCGTACGGCCCTCCACGGTCCAGCTCGGCGAGCATGCCGTCGAGCTCGCCTCGCCGGTCGGACTCCCTTGCCGTGCGGGCGAGATGCTCGAGGCGGCGCCCGTGCGGCAGAGGTTCGAGCGCGGCGAGCAGATCATTGACCGTGGGCGACATGTGCGCGATTGTGCCTCGCGAAATCCGCACGCGGCCAACAGATTTGGCGGATTGTCGGGGCTTCGCCGGCAGGGACCGGACTTACGGGCTTACGGACTTACGGCAGTGCCGGACGGCCCACGTGGCGCGCGCTGCCGACAGCGCGGTCGGCATGGCCTGCGTGGACAGCGCCGAGGAGCGGTCCGGCCATCACGGAATTCCTTCCGCCCCTTCGGCGGGGCCGCGTACGGTGACGGGGTGAGCAGCAAGCGAAGGGTACGCAGGCTCGTCATCGGCGACGCCGTGTGGCTCTGGTCCCAGGGGCACGGGCACCCCGACGGGGTCTGCCGTCAGATTCTGTCGCTGACCCGCGAGGGGACGGCGGCCCGACTGCGGATCGTGTTCCAGGAGGGGCCGGGGCTGATCGTGTCCGGGGGTTACTGGCACGACGGGCTGGTCGCCCGCAGTGAGGGCGAGGCCCTAAACCTGCATGAGCCGGGCGTGGTACGGCAGTTCCTGGAAGCGGCACAGGCGGCCGGGGTCAGCGCCCCCGCCGAGGTGGACGGCTGGACGCTGTACGACGCGATCGTACGGGCCGACGCATCCGCCTCGTCCGCCCAGGTCCTGTCCGCCGGGTCAGGACCAGCGGCCGGTGCGCCCGAGTAGCAGAGCGGACGCGGCGGTGCCCGCCGTGGAGGTGCGCAGGACGCTGCGGCCGAGACGGTAGGGCTTCGCGCCCGCCTCCCCGAAGGTGGCCAACTCCTCCGGCGACACGCCTCCTTCAGGGCCGACGACCAGCACGATATGCCCGGAAACCGGGAGTTCAGCCGTGGCGAGGGGTTCGGCGCCCTCCTCGTGGAGGACGGCGGCGAAGTCCGCCCCGGCGAGCAACGCGGCCACCTGGCGGGTGGTCGCGGCCTCCGCCACCTCCGGGAAGCGCAGCCGCCGGGACTGCTTGCCCGCCTCGCGGGCCGTGGCACGCCACTTGGCGAGGGCCTTGGCGCCCCGCTCGCCCTTCCACTGCGTGATGCAGCGGGCCGCCGACCACGGGACGACGGCGTCGACACCGGTCTCCGTCATGGTCTCGACGGCGAGTTCACCACGGTCCCCCTTGGGGAGGGCCTGGACGACGGTGATCCGCGGCGCGGGTTCCGCCTCCGTGCGTACCTCCGTGACGCTGACCTCCAGCCGGTCCTTGCCTTCCACGGCGGCGACGGTGCCGTAACCGCCGTGGCCCTGCCCGTCGGTGACGACGATCTCCTCGCCCACCCGGAGGCGGCGTACGGACACGGCGTGGCGCCCCTCCGGACCGTCGACGACGACGGTGCCGGGGTGCACCTGGTCCACGAGGAACACGGGGGCGGTCATGAGGGGTTCCTCAGGGTCAGGGAGGCGCTCGCGGCGGCCGTCTCCGCGGCGAGCAGCTCGGTGAGTTGGGCGGCGGGCAGGTCACGGGCAAGCCGGTGTCCCTGGCCTGCCCAGAGAGCCATGCCCTGCGCGTCGCCCGCCTTCGCGGCGGCCTTGCGCAGGCCCGAGGTGATGTGGTGCACCTCGGGGTAGGCGGCGGGAGCGTACGGTCCGTGCTCGCTCATGAACCGGTTGACCAGCGCCCGCGCGGGGCGGCCGGTGAAGGCCCGGGTCAGCGCGGTTCTGGTGAACACCGATGCGGTCATGGCCTCCTTGTGCAGCGGGTGCGCACCCGACTCCGGGCAGACCAGGAACGCGGTGCCGAGCTGGGCGGCGTCGGCTCCCGCGGCCAGCACCGCGGCGATCTGGCTGCCGCGCATCAGTCCTCCGGCGGCGATCAGCGGAAGCCGTACGGCCTCGCGGATCTGCGCGAGCAGTGCGAGCAGCCCGGTGCCCGAGCCGTCGAGGGCGGGGTCGTCGCGATGGGTGCCCTGGTGGCCTCCCGCCTCGACGCCCTGCACACAGAGGGCGTCCGCCCCCGCGAACTGCGCGGCCTGCGCCTCGTCGACCGTGGTGACCGTGACGACGCTCAGGGTTCCGGCCCGCTTGAGCGCGGCGACGCTGGCCCTGGTGGGGCAGCCGAAGGTGAAGGACACCAGTGGTACCGGGTCGTCGCACAGGAGTGCCAGCTTGGCCTCATAGCCGTCGTCCCGTCCGCAGTCGGGATCGCCGAGCGGTGTCTCGTACCAGGTCGCCTCGCCCGCGAGCTGCTGCTGGTAGACGTCCACCGCGGCCGGATCGGCGTGCGCGGGCTGCGGCATGAAGAGATTGACCCCGAAAGGCTGCCTGGTGAGCCCTCGCAACTGCTTGATCTCCTGGTACATCCCGTCCGCGGTCTTGTAGCCGGCGGCGAGAAAGCCCAGGCCACCGGCCTCGCACACGGCTGCCGCGAGATCCGGACCGGACGCGCCGCCGGCCATGGGAGCCTGCACGATGGGGTAGCGGCAGAGACCCGAGAGCACAGTCGGCACGGGCGGCACGGAGGACATGCCCCGCATGGTGCCACGTCCCGGTGCCATGGCCGAATCCCGCGCCCATGAGGGATGGGGTCCCCCACGCGGAGGACCCCATCCCAGTAACTCTCAGCCCCTCTTCGGCAGCGTCAGCGGCCGTTGAACGCGTCCTTCAGCCGGGAGAACAGCCCCTGCTGGCCGGGCTGGAACTGCCCCGTGGGCCGCTCCTCGCCACGCAGCTTCGCCAGCTCCCGCAGCAGCCTCTCCTGCTCCGGGTCCAGCTTCGACGGGGTCTGCACCTCGACGTGGACGATGAGGTCACCACGGCCACCGCCGCGCAGATGCGTCACACCGCGGCCGTGCAGCGGGATGGACTGCCCCGACTGGGTGCCGGGCCGGATGTCGACCTCCTCCATCCCGTCCAGGGTCTCCAGCGGCACCTTGGTGCCGAGGGCGCCCGCAGTCATCGGGATGGTCACCGTGCAGTGCAGGTCGTCACCGCGCCGCTGGAACATCGAGTGGGGCAGCTCGTGGATCTCCACGTACAGGTCACCGGCCGGACCGCCACCGGGGCCGACCTCGCCCTCGCCCGCGAGCTGGATACGGGTGCCGTTGTCGACACCGGCCGGGATCTTCACCGTCAGCGTGCGCCGGGAGCGCACCCGTCCGTCGCCGGCGCACTCCGGGCAAGGAGTCGGGACGACGGTGCCGAAGCCCTGGCACTGCGGGCAGGGGCGCGAGGTCATGACCTGGCCCAGGAAGGACCGGGTGACCTGCGAGACCTCACCACGGCCGCGGCACATGTCACAGGTCTGCGCCGAGGTGCCGGGCGCCGCGCCCTCGCCGGTGCAGGTCGTGCACACCACGGCGGTGTCGACCTGGATGTCCTTCGTGGTGCCGAAGGCCGACTCGCTGAGCTCGATCTCCAGCCGGATCATCGCGTCCTGGCCGCGCCGGGTGCGCGACCGCGGACCGCGCTGGGACGCCGTACCGAAGAAGGCGTCCATGATGTCCGAGAAGTTGCCGAAGCCGCCCGCGCCGAAGCCTCCGGCGCCGCCGCCCGCGCTGGATAGGGGGTCTCCGCCGAGGTCGTAGACCTGCTTCTTCTGCGGGTCGGAAAGCACCTCGTAGGCGGCGTTGATCTCCTTGAAGCGCTCCTGCGTCTTCGGGTCCGGGTTCACATCCGGGTGGAGTTCCCGCGCCAGCCGCCGGAAGGCCTTCTTGATCTCATCCTGCGATGCGTCGCGGCGCACGCCGAGTACGGCGTAGTAGTCCGTGGCCACTTACGACTCCGCCAGGATCTGTCCGACGTAACGTGCCACTGCGCGTACCGCTCCCATCGTTCCGGGGTAGTCCATGCGGGTCGGTCCGACCACGCCGAGTTTGGCGACGGCTTCGTCGCCCGAACCGTAGCCGACAGCGACCACGGAGGTGGAGTTGAGGCCCTCGTGGGCGATCTCGTGCCCGATCCGGACCGTCATGCCGGAGTCCTTCGCCTCACCGAGCAGCTTCAGCAGCACGACCTGCTCCTCCAGCGCCTCGAGGACGGGCCGGATGGTGAGCGGGAAGTCGTGCCCGAAGCGTGTCAGATTGGCGGTACCGCCGATCATCAGCCGCTCCTCGGTCTCCTCGACGAGGGTCTCGAGCAGCGTCGAGAGCACCGTCGACACCGTGCCGCGGTCCTCCGGTTCGAAGGAATCCGGGAGGTCCTGCACAAGCTGCGGCACATCGGTGAAGCGCCGGCCGACGACCCGGCTGTTCAGCCTCGCCCGCAGATCCGCGAGCGAGGTGTCGGAGAACGGCGCCGGGCAGTCCACGTGCCGCTGCTCCACCCGACCCGTGTCCGTGATCAGCACCAGCATCAGGCGTGCGGGCGCGAGCGCCAGCAGCTCCACATGCCGCACCGTCGAGCGGGTCAGGGACGGGTACTGGACCACGGCGACCTGCCGGGTCAGCTGCGCCAGCAGCCGCACCGTGCGGGCCACGACGTCATCGAGGTCCACGGCGCCGTCGAGGAAGTTCTGGATCGCCCGCCTTTCGGGGGACGACAGCGGCTTGACGCCGGCGAGCTTGTCCACGAACAGGCGGTAGCCCTTGTCCGTGGGGATCCGGCCGGCGCTGGTGTGGGGCTGGGCGATATAGCCCTCGTCCTCCAGCACCGCCATGTCGTTGCGCACGGTGGCGGGCGACACGCCGAGCCGGTGACGCTCGGTGAGGGCCTTGGAACCGACCGGCTCCTCCGTGCCCACATAGTCCTGGACGATGGCGCGCAGAACCTCCAGCCTGCGTTCGCTGAGCATCGTGCGCACCTCCAGCTGTCGTTCATCGGCGGATCGGTCGGTCGGTGTGATCTGGCACTCACCAGGGCGGAGTGCCAAAGCCCCCCGGCCAGTGTACGGCCGTGAGGTACACCCCGAGCAAGGGCGACCGGACGGCGAACACGTCACGGACCCTGCCACAGAGCTCGCGACGGAACATGTCACGGGGCTCGTCGCCGGGACCTGCGGCAGCGCCCGCCACGGCCGCGCGGGGCTGTCGTCCCCTTACGGGATAGCGTCGCCTCATGGACGTCAGTTGGGAAGACTTCGGCTGGGAGCGCCTCGCCGACGGGGTCGGGCGGCGGCGGCTGCCCGTATGGGACGCGACAGCGGCCGTGGTGGTCGGGGATGACGCCGTACTCCTGTACGACACGGGCGCCACGCTGCGCGAGGGCGCCGAGCTGCGCACCCAGATCCAGTCCCTGCTCGGCGGCCGGCGTGTGACGCATATCGCTCTCAGTCATCCACACTTCGACCACGTGTTCGGCACGGCGGCTTTCTCGGCGGCACGGGTCTACGGGGCGGTGGGGACCGACCAGCTCATGGGGCTGGCACGGGAGCGGGACGCCCTCCGCGACGACGCCATCAGCCAAGGTGTGGCGCCCGCCGACGCCACCCAGGCCGCGGACGTGCTGGTGGCGCCCCGGCATGTGATCAGCGGTGAGTGGACCCTGGACCTCGGCGGTCGCCAGGTGCTGCTGGCGAACGTGGGGCCCGGCCACACCGGCCACGACCTCGTGGTGCTGGTGCCGGGGACGGCGGGCGGCCCCGAGGTGGTGCTCTGCGGCGACCTGGTCGAGGAGTCCGGGGAGCCCCAGGCCGGCCCGGACGCCATCCCCACGCGCTGGCCCGCCGCCCTCGACCGGCTGCTGGCACTGGGCGGGGACGACGCGCTGTACGTACCGGGGCACGGAGCGGTCGTGGACGCGGCATTCGTACGCGCCCAACGGGATGAGCTGGCCCGGCGGTTCGGGGTGTCGTAGCGTCTGCCCAATGCGCAGCTACAGCCCTGATCTGACGCCCCCTTGGAAGCGGTCCACCCCCGCGCCCGAGGTCCCCGCCGAGTGCGACCTGGTCGTGGAGGAGGCCGGAACGGGCTTCTGCGGCGCGGTGATCCGCTGTGAGGCGGGAACGGTGACGCTGGAGGACCGCTTCGGCAAGCACCGGGTGTTTCCGCTGGAGCCGCGCGGTTTCCTGCTCGAGGGCAGGGTGGTCACGCTGGTGCGGCCGTCTTCGGGCGCTCCGGTACGGCCCACCCGTACGGCATCCGGATCCCTCGCCGTGCCCGGGGCACGGGCCCGGGTGGCCCGGGCGGGACGGATCTATGTGGAGGGGCGGCACGACGCGGAGCTGGTCGAACGGGTCTGGGGCGACGATCTGCGCATCGAGGGCGTGGTGGTCGAGTACCTGGCGGGCATCGACGACCTCCCGGCGATCGTCGCGGACTTCGCACCCGGGGCGGACGCCCGGCTCGGGGTGCTCGTGGACCATCTGGTGCCGGGCTCCAAGGAGTCCCGTATCGCCGCGTCCGTCACCGACCCGCATGTGCTGGTGGCCGGACATCCGTACATCGACGTCTGGGAGGCGGTGAAGCCGTCCTCGGTCGGGATCGCGGGCTGGCCGTCCGTGCCGCACGGACAGGACTGGAAGACGGGGGTGTGCCGGGCGCTGGGCTGGCCGGAGAACACGGGGGCGGCCTGGCAGCACATCCTGTCGAAGGTGGGCAGCTACAAGGACCTGGAGCCCGCGCTGCTGGGGCGGGTGGAGGAGCTGATCGACTTCGTCACGGCGACGGGCTGAGCCACGAACCGGCGCTCAGACCGCGCGGTCTCCCCGTCCCGGCGATGTTCTCGGCCCCAGGGTGCGTCCCCCCGGGCCCCGGGCGGGACGCACAGGACTTCCCGCGCGCTGAGGCGTCCTAGTCGACCAGATCCCGGACCACCGCGTCCGCCAGCAGCCGCCCGCGCAGCGTCAGCACCGCTCTGCCCTGCTCGTACGAAGCGGGGTCGAGCAGCCCTTCCGCCAGGGCGCGGCGGGCGGCCGTGAACCCCGCGGGACGCAGCAGGTCCAGTGGGCAGCCCTCGCGCAGCCGCAGCTCCAGCAGGATCCGCTCGACCCTGCGGTCCTCGTCGGGCAGGATCTCCCGCCCGGCGCCGGGTGAGCGGCCCTCCGCGAGGGCCGTGGCGTAAGCGCCGGGGTGCTTCACGTTCCACCAGCGGACGCCGCCCACATGGCTGTGGGCCCCGGGCCCGGCACCCCACCAGTCGGCGCCCCGCCAGTACAGCTCGTTGTGCAGGCAGCGCCCGGCACCGGACGTGGCCCAGTTCGACACCTCGTACCAGTCGAATCCCGCTCCGGACAGCACCTCGTCGGCGATCAGATAGCGGTCGGCGTGTACGTCGTCGTCGGTCATCGGCACCTCGCCGCGGCGGATCCGCCGGGCGAGCTGTGTGCCCTCCTCGACGATCAGCGCGTAGGCACTGACGTGGTCGGGGGCGGCGCCGATCGCCGCGTCCAGCGAGGCCCGCCAGTCGTCGTCGGTCTCCCCGGGCGTGCCGTAGATCAGATCGAGGTTGACGTGCTCGAAGCCCGCCGCGCGTGCCTCGGCGACACAGGCCTCGGGGCGGCCGGGTGTGTGGGTGCGGTCGAGGACCTTCAGCACATGCTGCCGGGCGCTCTGCATCCCGAAGGACACCCGGTTGAAGCCACCGGCCCGCAGCTCCGCGAGATAGGCCGGATCCACGGACTCCGGGTTGGCCTCCGTCGTGATCTCGGCGTCATCGGCCAGGCCGAACACCTCGCGCACCGCCCCGAGCATCCGCACCAGGTCGGCCGCGGGGAGCAGGGTCGGCGTACCACCCCCGACGAAGACGGTCCGCACCTGGCGGGGGTCGTCGCCGAGCACCTTGCGGGCCAGCCTGATCTCCTCGATCAGAGTGTCGGCGTAGTTGTCACGGGAGGCCAGAACGCCTCCGCTGCCCCGCAGCTCGCTCGCCGTGTACGTGTTGAAGTCGCAGTAGCCGCATCGGGTGGCGCAGTACGGCACATGCAGATAGAACCCGAGGGGCCGGTCGCCCGCGCCCTCGAGGACGTGCGGGGGCAGCGACCCGTCCGCGGGCACGGGCTCACCATCGGGCAGTACGGAAGGCATGCACACCATTGTCCGCCACCCGTCGCCTTCCCCCGGACCCGCGGTCCGGGGGATCAGCGCGCCTGGAGCACCAGCAGGGCCAGATCGTCGCCGGGTGGGGTCTCCGCGAAGGTGTGGACGGCCATCCTTATGCGGTCCGCGACACCCTGGGCGCTCAGGCCCGTGCACTCGGCCAGTGCCCGCGCCAGCCCGTCGGAGTCGTCGAACATCCGCTGGCCCGAGCGCCGCTCCGTGACGCCGTCGGTGACACAAAGCAGTGTGTCGCCGGGCTTCAGCACAAAGGTCTGGCTCTCGTACGTCGTGTCCCCGACCACCCCAAGCAGCAGCTGGGACGCACCTGCCGGCCGGACGGTGCCGTCCGGGCGCAGCAGCAACGGGAGCGGGTGGCCCGCGCAGGCCAGGGTGCAGCTGACGCCGCCGCCCGGGAGCGGTGTGAGCTCCCCGTACAGCAGGGACAGGAAGCGTGACTGGGGACTTTCGGGTACCGCGCTGCCCGGGGTCACCGCCATGAGCGCCGCCGCCTCCGCCGCCTCCATGGCGTCGTCGAGCAGCAGGTCGTTGAGGCGGTCGAGCACCTGTCCGACCTGGTAGCCCTCGCGAGCGAGCAGCCGCAGCCAGGGGCGGGCGAGACCGGTGACGACGGCGGCTTCGGGACCGCTGCCCTGGACGTCGCCGAGCATGAAGCACCAGCGACCGCCCTTCCCGGCCGGGAAGATGTCGTAGAAGTCGCCGCCCGCGAGACCGTCGCCGCTGGGCTCGTACACGAGCGAGCTGTCGACCCCGGGGATCTGGGCCACCTGGGCGGGCAGCAGTCCGCGCTGGAGCACCCGGCTGATGGTGGCCTGCCGGGTGTAGGCACGGGCGGCTCCGACGGCGAGTCCCACCCGCCGGGCGAAGTCCTCGATCAGCGCGGTCGCCTGGTCGGGGATGCCCGCGCAGGTGTCCGCGCCGTGCTCTCCCTCGCGGGCGAGCAGCAGAGTGCCGAGCGGCCGGGCCCCGGCTGCCAGCCGCAGGGCCATGGCGCTGCCGCCCGTGCGCCCCGCCTCCGTGTCGGGCTGCGCCGCGGTTGCCCCGTACGGCCAGGGGACGGGGACGGTCGCTGCGGTGCCGGCGGCCTCACGCGGTAACCGGGGCGGGTCCTTGATCAGCGCCGTGCGCAGATCCTCGATCCGGGACTCGTCCGCGTGCCAGACCTTGGCGAGCCGGGGTACGGGGCCGGTCTCGCCGTCCAGCCACACCGCGCACCAGTCGGCGAAGCGGGGGACCAGGAGCTGCCCGGTCAGGGCGGCGACCATGTCCTCGTCGAGCTGTCCGGCGAGCAGATCGGACGCCTCGGCGAGGAAGGTCAGCGCGCCGCGCCCGGTCCAGCCGGGGTGGTCGTCGCGCTGCTCGGGCGGCGTGCGGGGTGGCGGGGGGCTCAGGGGGAATCCGATGGCGGCGTGCGCCGTTTGGACTCCCTGAACGCCTTGGACGCCTTGCTGGAAGCCGGTGAGGCCGGTCGGGCCGGTCACCGCCGGGATCTCGCAGCCGTCGAGCGGCAGTTTCGCCCACACCGCCTTGCGGCCCGTGCGGTAGATGATCCCCCAGGAGCCGGTCAGCGCCGCGACGAGGCGCAGTCCCCTGCCGTACTCGGGCTCGCCCGCCGCCGCGTCCGGCTCCGACCCCGCATCGGCCTCATGACCGCGTACCGACCGGGCCGGGTGATGGTCACCGACCTCGACGACGAGGGACGCCGGATCGTCATCCGTCGCGGTCTCCAAGCGTACGAGCACCTCCACGGTGGTCCCGGCATGCACCACCGCGTTGGTCACGAGCTCGCTCACGACCAGCGCGGCATCCTCGGCCAGCCGGTCGGCCCCGCGTACCGGCACCGTCCCGAGCCGTGTCCACTCGGCGATTGCCGCGCCCACGAACCGCCGCGCGGCCGATGCGGCGGCCGGGTTGGCGGGCAGGCTGGTGCGCACCGCGGCACGTGCGGCGGCGCGCTGTGAGAGCAGGTGCCTCGACCGCCGGGCGGCGGTGGAGGCGTTCGCGGCCGCTGCGGCGTTCTCCTGCTGTGTCGGTACGGACCCCACGCTCGGCTCCTGTCCGGCTCTGTGTTGCCCTGTGCTGCCCTGTGCTGCCCTGTGAACGACTGACGACACGGACAGGGTGACAGACCGGACTCACCCATAAGCACGGAGTCATCGAAGTGCCCGATATGACCACACCCGGATGAAGGAATTCCGTGCTCTGGAGCGGGAGAGAAAAGGCGCGGGCGCGACGAGGAGGACTTCCTCGTCGCGCCCGGCTCAGGGCAGCTCGGGGCTACGCCTCACGCGACCCCTCGTACATCGATTCGATGAGGTCCTTGTACTCGCGCTCCACGACGGGGCGCTTCAGCTTCAGGCTGGGCGTCAGCTCACCGTGCTCGACATCGAGGTCACGCGGGAGCAGACGGAACTGCTTGATGGTCTGCCAGCGCTGGAGGCCCTCATTGAGACGCTTCACATAGCCCTCGATGAACTTCTCGGTCTGCGGAGCCGCGACCACCTCGGCGTAGGACTTGCCCGCGAGCCCGTTCTCCTTGGCCCAGCCGAGGATGGCGGCCTCGTCCAGGGCGATGAGGGCGGTGCAGAAGTTCCGGTCGGCACCGTGCACCAGGATGTTGGAGACGAACGGGCAGACCGCCTTGAACTGGCCCTCCACCTCGGCCGGGGCGATGTACTTGCCGCCGGAGGTCTTGATGAGGTCCTTCTTGCGGTCGGTGATCCGCAGGTAGCCGTCGGGCGAGAGCTCGCCGATGTCTCCGGTGTGGAACCAGCCGTCCGCCTCCAGGACCTCGGCGGTCTTCTCCGGAAGCCGGTGGTAGCCCTGCATGATGCCGGGGCCGCGCAGCAGGATCTCGCCGTCGTCGGCGATCCGGACCTCGGTACCCGTGAGCGGCTTGCCGACCGTGCCGGTGCGGTAGGCCTCGGCGGGGTTCAGGAAGGACGCGGCACTGGACTCGGTGAGGCCGTAGCCCTCGAGGATGTGGATGCCCGCACCGGCGAAGAAGAAGCCGATCTCGGGCGAGAGCGCGGCCGAGCCGGAGACGGCGGCGCGCAGCCGCCCGCCGAACGCCTCGCGGAGCTTCGAGTAGACGAGAGCGTCGGCGACCTTGTGCTTGGCGGTGAGGCCGAAGGAGGCCGAGGCCTTTCCGGTGCGGCGGAAGGTGTCCTGTGTCTCCTTGGCGTAGGCGCGCGACACGCCCGCGGCCCACTGGAAGATCTTGTACTTGGCCCCGCCGCCTTCACGGGCCTTGGCGGCGACGCCGTTGTAGACCTTCTCGAAGATCCGGGGCACGGCAGCCATGTAGGTCGGCTGCACCACCGGCAGGTTCTCGATGATCTTGTCGACGCGGCCGTCGACTGCGGTGACGTGTCCGACCTCGATCTGGCCGGAGATCAGCACCTTGCCGAAGACATGGGCGAGCGGCAGCCAGAGGTACTGGACGTCGTCCCTGGTGATCAGGCCGGTCGAGGCGACGGCCTTGGCCATGTACGACCAGTTGTCGTGCGGCAGCCGGACACCCTTGGGACGGCCCGTGGTGCCCGAGGTGTAGATGAGGGTGGCGAGCTGCTCGGAAGTGATCGCCTCGACCCGCTCCTTGACCGCGCTGGGATGCTTGGCCAGGTACTGGGCGCCGCGCGCCTCCAGATCCGCGAGGGAGACGACCCAGCCCTCCGGGTCGTCGTCGGAGGGCTCCACGCCCTTGGGGTCGATCACGACGACATGCTGCAGATTGGGCAGCTCGACGCGCCGCTCACGGGCCTTGGCCAGCTGCTCGGCGTCCTCCGCGATCATCACGCGGCTCTCGGAGTCGGCGAGGATGTACGAGGACTCCTCGGCGTTCGTCTGCGGGTACACGGTCGTGGTGGCCGCACCCGCGCAGAGGATGCCGAGGTCGGCGAGGATCCACTCGGCCCGGGTGGTGGAGGCGAGCGCGACCCGCTCCTCGGGCTGTACGCCGAGGTCGATGAGGCCCGCCGCGATCGCATACACCCGCTCGGCCGCCTCGCCCCAGCTCAGCGACTTCCAGTCATCGGGCCCCTGCCCTGATGCCGCCGGTACCGGGTAGCGGTACGCCTCCGCGTCGGGAGTGGCCGCCACCCGCTGGACAAAGAGATTCGCCACGGAAGGCGGTCGGTTCTCGATCAGGGTCTTTGCGTCGGTCACGACATCCTCCGGGCCTGCTGCTGCGGCGTTGCTGCATGACTGGCTGATTGCGCTACGGGACACGGTTGTTTAACTCGCGAGTAACCCGTCAGGCGTTGTCAGGGTAAAGGCCATGGCTCCCCCACGTAAGGGGGAGCAGGCTGCCGCTTCATAACGAACAGGCCCCCGTGCCGGGGACACGGGGGCCTGTGGGGCGGTTCAGGCGAACAGAGGTGTTTGGTGCTTCCGGGCTACTCACGTGCCGGCCTGTGAGCCGGCTGTGAGCTGCCCGGGCGCCGACCGCGGACCGCCGCGCGAACAGCCGACCCCGGAAGGGGGCCGAAGGACGCCTGAAGAACGCCCGAAGGCATCCCCGGGCCTACTTCTTCGCCTTACCGCCCCCGGAGTCGTCGCTGGAGAGCACCGCGATGAAGGCCTCCTGCGGAACCTCCACGGAGCCGACCATCTTCATCCGCTTCTTGCCTTCCTTCTGCTTCTCGAGCAGCTTCCGCTTACGGGAGATGTCACCGCCGTAGCACTTGGCGAGGACGTCCTTGCGGATGGCGCGGATGGTCTCGCGGGCGATGACCCGGGAGCCGATCGCCGCCTGCACCGGCACCTCGAACGCCTGCCTCGGGATGAGCTCCTTGAGCTTGGCCACGAGCCGCACACCGTACGCGTACGCCTGGTCCTTGTGGGTGATCGCGGAGAAGGCGTCGACCTTGTCGCCGTGCAGCAGGATGTCGACCTTCACGAGCGAGGCGTTCTGCTCGCCGGTGGGCTCGTAGTCCAGGGACGCGTAACCGCGGGTCTTGGACTTCAGCTGGTCGAAGAAGTCGAAGACGATCTCGGCGAGCGGGAGGGTGTAGCGGATCTCCACCCGGTCCTCGGAGAGGTAGTCCATGCCGAGCAGCACACCGCGCCGGTTCTGGCAGAGCTCCATGATCGAGCCGATGAACTCGCTCGGGGCGAGGATCGTGGCCCGTACGACCGGCTCGAAGACCTCGTCGATCTTCCCCTCGGGGAACTCGCTCGGGTTGGTGACGGTGTGCTCGACGCCGTCCTCCATGACCACCCGGTAGACCACGTTCGGCGCGGTCGCGATCAGGTCGAGGCCGAACTCGCGCTCAAGCCGCTCACGGATCACATCGAGGTGCAGCAGGCCGAGGAAGCCGACACGGAAGCCGAAGCCGAGTGCCGCGGAGGTCTCGGGCTCGTACACCAGCGCGGCGTCGTTGAGCTGGAGCTTGTCGAGGGCGTCGCGCAGCTCGGGGTAGTCCGAGCCGTCCAGCGGGTAGAGGCCGGAGAACACCATCGGCTTGGGGTCCTTGTAGCCGCCGAGCGCCTCGGTGGCGCCCTTGGTCAGCTGGGTGATCGTGTCACCCACCTTGGACTGGCGGACGTCCTTCACACCGGTGATCAGATAGCCGACCTCGCCCACGCCGAGACCGTCGGCGGCAAGCATCTCCGGCGAGTTGGTGCCGATCTCCAGGAGCTCGTGCGTGGCGCCGGTGGACATCATCCGGATGCGCTCGCGCTTGCCCAGCTGACCGTCCACGACTCGCACATAGGTGACGACGCCCCGGTAGGAGTCGTAGACCGAGTCGAAGATCATCGCGCGGGCGGGGGCGTCCGCCACACCTTCGGGCGCCGGGACGTCCTGGACGACCCGGTTCAGCAGCGCGTCCACACCGACACCGGTCTTCGCCGACACCCTCAGCACGTCCGAGGGGTCGCAGCCGATGAGGTTCGCCAGCTCCTCGGAGAACTTCTCGGGCTGCGCCGCGGGAAGGTCGATCTTGTTGAGGACCGGCACGATGGTGAGGTCGTTCTCCATCGCGAGGTAGAGGTTCGCGAGGGTCTGCGCCTCGATGCCCTGGGCGGCGTCCACCAGCAGGACCGTGCCCTCACAGGCGGCGAGCGAACGGGACACCTCGTAGGTGAAGTCCACGTGGCCCGGGGTGTCGATCATGTTGAGGATATGGGTCTTGCCCTGGCCATCGCCCGTCGTGGGCGCCCAGGGCAGACGCACTGCCTGGGACTTGATCGTGATGCCGCGCTCACGCTCGATGTCCATACGGTCGAGGTACTGAGCGCGCATCTGCCGCTGCTCGACCACACCGGTCAGCTGGAGCATCCGGTCGGCAAGCGTGGACTTGCCGTGGTCGATGTGAGCGATAATGCAGAAGTTGCGGATCAGTGCCGGGTCGGTACGGCTCGGCTCGGGCACATGGCTAGGGGTCGCGGGCACGCAGGGTCCTGATTCTTGAGCGCCGAGCGCTCGTCTCGGGTCGTGTCGGATCGATACGCAGCCTCCATGGTCCCACGACCGGGGCCCTGAGCCCGGTTTGGGCCGCTCGCACCGTGGCTGGTAGCCTGGGCAGCTGTGTCTCGTACGCCCTCTCAGCTGCGAGCGCACCTTGGAAAATCATCGAACCTGAAAAGGCTCTTTCGTGGCGAACATCAAGTCCCAGATCAAGCGGAACAAGACCAACGAGAAGGCGCGCCTGCGCAACAAGGCCGTCAAGTCGTCGCTCAAGACCGCGATCCGCAAGGCCCGCGAGGCTGCCGCTTCGGGCGACCTCGAGAAGGCCACCGTGGCCGCTCGTGAGGCGTCCCGCAAGCTCGACAAGGCCGTTTCGAAGGGTGTCATCCACAAGAACGCCGCCGCCAACAAGAAGTCGGCGCTGTCGTCCAAGGTTGCCTCCCTCCAGGGCTGAGCTCCGTACCCCCGGGAGGCGACTCCCATGACTTGATCGCCTGGCGGATCCAGCGGGCCCTCTCTCATCCGCTCCCGCCCGGCACCCCGGACTCGCACGCGGCCTGCGTTCGCCACGCGGGTGCGAGACCAGCACTTCCCGGCCCTTCCGGCCGGACCGAAGCCCCGCCTTTCCGTCCTTCCCAGGATGGAGCGGCGGGGCTTCGGGTTTCCGGACCCCGGTGTCGGGCCTTCGGACCCCGGTGTCGGGTCTTCGGACCCTGGCTTCGGTATTACGGCCCGGGTGGTCTCAGGCCCGGCGGCTCAGCGCCGCAGGCGCGCCGCTCTGGCCACCGTCACCACGGCCTTCTCCAGGGCGTACTCGGGGTCGTCGCCCCCGCCCTTGACGCCCGCGTCCGCCTCGGCGACGGCGCGCAGGGCCAGCGCCACCCCGTCCGGGGTCCAGCCGCGCATCTGCTGCCGCACCCGGTCGATCTTCCAGGGCGGCATACCCAGCTCCCGTGCCAGGTCGGCGGGACGGCCGCCCCGAGCGGACGACAGCTTGCCGATCGCCCGCACGCCTTGCGCCAGTGCGCTGGTGATCAGCACGGGGGCGACACCGGTCGACAGCGACCACCGCAGCGCCTCCAAGGCCTCCGCCGCCCGCCCCTCCACCGCGCGGTCGGCCACGGTGAAGCTGGAGGCCTCGGCACGACCCGTGTAGTAACGCCCGACGACGGCCTCGTCGATGGCACCGTCGACATCCGCCACGAGCTGGGACACCGCGCTGGCCAGCTCGCGCAGGTCGCTGCCGATGGCGTCGACCAGCGCCTGGCACGCCTCGGGCGTCGCCGACCGGCCGAGGGCCCGGAACTCGGACCGCACAAAGGTCAGCCGCTCCGCGGGCTTGGTCGTCTTGGGGCAGGCGACCTCACGCGCCCCCACCTTGCGTGCCGCGTCGAGCAGGCCCTTTCCCCTCGCCCCGCCCGCGTGCAGCAGGACCAGGGTGATCTCCTCCACGGGCGCGTCGAGATACGCCTTGACGTCCTTGATCGTGTCCGCTGACAGGTCCTGTGCGTCCCGTACGACCACGACCTTGCGCTCGGCGAAGAGCGAGGGGCTGGTCAGTTCGGCGAGGGTGCCGGGCTGGAGCTGGTCCGGAGCGAGGTCGCGTACGTCGGTGTCGGCGTCGGCGGCTCTGGCCGCCGTCACGACCTGCCGCACGGCGCGGTCCAGCAGCAGGTCCTCCTGCCCCACGGCGATCGTGACCGGGGCGAGCGGGTCGTCGTTGGTGTTCTTCCTGGTGGCCATCGCGGACCAGCATCGCACGGGGCACCGACACCGCGGTGGGGTACCGACCTGCGGGCCGGCCTACGGCGCCTCCCGCCAGCCCTCCCAGTCCGCGACGAACTCGTCCAGCTCGGCCGCGTCCAGACGGCCCTCCGGATCCTCGACGACCACCAGCCACTGGGCGTCCTCGGCGTCGTCCTCGCCCGCCAGGGCGTCCCTGACGAGCTGGGGCTCGTCGAGGCCGCCGAAGTGGTCGCCTATGGCCTCGATGACCTCCTCGGCGGCGTCGCGGTCAGGCAGCACCAGCACATGTCTCACATCGTCCACCGCCACATTGTGCCGCTCATCCGGAGTCCGGCCGGCGCGCCTGCGGGACCTGGCGGAGCGCGACACCGAAGTGGTCCCGGTAGGCGGCCAGCACCTCGGCGTCGTCCCCGAGCTGCCGCTCCTCGCGTACGCCGTGCACCGTCGTCACCAGCTTCCGCCCGGTCAGGGTGATCCGGCCGTTCCCGGTGAGCCGGGAACAGACGAGGGACTGGGTGAAGTGCGAGGCGGGCGAGGTGCGGTGGTACCAGGCACCCGCCTCGAAGTCCGCCAGCACACGTGGCCGGGCTTCCACCCGGAACTGCGGTTTGCCGTCTCGCAGTACGTCGAGGTCGCCGCCCTCGGGCGCCCCGGCGATCCGGAACGTGCCCGCCGGGTCCAGCTGGTCGCCGCGCTCCTCCATCAGCAGGGGGTACTGGCTGTGCTCGCCGAACCCGACATCCGCGAACCAGGGCCCGGTGCCGTCCTCGGTCTCGACGCGCAGGGTGAGATGGTCGTAGGGGATCCCCAACGTGCCGTCCTTCCCGAACGTCCGGGCCTGGAGCAGAGTGACCCCGAAGCCAAGCCCGCGCAGCAACGCCGCGAACGCCCCGTTGAGTTCGTAGCAGAAGCCTCCCCGGTGGGCGTCCACGACCTTGGCCAGAAGCGGCCCGTCCGCCAGGACGATCTCCTCGCCCAGGTGCACCGCGAGGTTCTCGAAGGGCACGGAGAGCAGATGCCGGTGCTGTAGCTCGCGCAGCGCCGCGGCATCCGGTCGCTCCGGACGTGTGGCGCCGATACGGCGGAGGTAGGCGTCGATGGCCTCCGGTGCTGTGGGCTGGGGCGTGTCCATGGCTCCAGTCTGGCCACCGGCCCACCCGTGCGCCATGCGCTCTTGGTCCTAGGCGGGGACCTAGGCCGGTCGGCCCAGGCGGATCTGCGACCACCGCCTGACGTGCGACACCGGGCGGGCTGCCTAGGTTGTGCCCCATGACGAGCAGAGAGCCGGCACGTAGCCGCAGCCAGCGCAAACAGGACGTGCTGAATCGGCTGGACCGCGATGAGGATGCCTGGGTCGCCACGGCTTCGCCGTCCGGCGAGCCCTGTCTCGTGCCGCTGTCGTTCCTATGGGATCGCGGCACCCTGCTGGTGAGCACGCGCCGTGCCAATCCGACCGCGATCAATGTGGGTCGCCAGGGCCGGGCCGTGGTGGCCCTCGGCCATACCCGGGACGTGGTGCACATCGAGGCGGACGCGGAGCTCGTCGAAGGCCGCGACCTCGCGAAGGAATCGGCCGACGCGTTCGCGGCGAAGCTCGGCTGGGACCCGCGGGACCGGACGCCTTGGGTGTACATCAGATTCACTCCTGTCGTGGTGAAGGCCTGGCGCGAGGCGAACGAGCAGCCGGACCGACTGCTCATGCGCGAAGGTCAGTGGCTGGACTGACGGGGGTGAGAGGCCGCGCCCCTGGACACGGCACGCAGTGCTCCGCCCGTGCCGGTCACGGCGATCGCCCCGTCCTCGTCCGTACGGAGAACGACGGCCCCGTGTGCCCGCAGGGCGCGGACCGTGCGCGGCGAGGGATGCCCGTAGCGGTTGTCCCGGCCGCAGCTGATCAGCGCCAGTCGCGGCCGGGCTCCCGCCATCAGTCCGGGGTGCTGGAAGGCCGAGCCGTGGTGGGCGACCTTGAGCACGTCCACGTGCGGGAGGGCGGGGAGGTCCCGTATGAGCCTGCGCTGGGCCGGCGGTTCCAGATCTCCGAGGAGCAGCAGCGAGGGGCCGTCGGCGGCCCGGACGAACAGGGCGACGCTCGCGTCGTTGGGCCCTTCCGGTGGTGGTGCGGGCCTGCCCGGCGGCCACAGCACGCGCCAGTCCAGCCGGCCCAGTCTGCGCCTCTCCCCCGGCACCGCGTGCACCAGCGGCACCCCGGCCTCCGCCGCCTCGCGCCGTACGAACGCCGCCTGGTCACGGGGCTCTTCGTAGGGCGTGGTCTGCACCATGCCGACCGCTCTTCCCCGCAGGACCCCGGCCAGCCCCGCCACATGGTCGGCATGAAAGTGCGTCAGCAGCAGGAGCGGGATCCGGGTGACACCCAGCTCGCTCAGACACCGGTCGGCCAGCTGCGGATCGGGACCCGCGTCCACGACCACCGCCGTACCGCGGCCCGCCGAGAGCACGGTGGCGTCGCCCTGCCCCACGTCGCACATCGCGAACGTCCAGTCGGGTGGCGGCCACCCCGTGACGACCCTGGTCAGCGGGGCGGGCCTGATCACGGCGAGCATCAGCAGCAGCGCGCAGACGGCGACGGCCCAGGTGCGGCGCACCAGCACGCGGACGGCCAGGATCGCCAGTCCGCCCGCCGCGGCGAGCAGAAGTCCGCCTCGCCAGCCCCCCGGCCAGCCGATCTGCGCCCCGGGAAGCGCCGCCCCGCTGCGGGCGACTCCCGCGATCCACTCGGCGGGCACACCGGCGCACCAGGCCAGCACCTCGGCGACTTGTATCGCCACCGGCGCCACGGCGAGCGCGGCGAAACCCAGCACCGTGGCGGGCGCGACCGCGATCTCGGCAAACAGATTGCAGGGAATCGCCACCAGGCTGACCCGCTCCGCGAACACCGCGGCCACTGGTGCGCACAGCAGCTGTGCCGCACTGGCCGCTGCCAGCGCCTCCGCCAGCCGCTCCGGCACTCCCCGGCGTCGTAGCGCATCGCTCCAGCGCGGGGCGATGGTGAGGAGTGCCGCCGTGGCGAGCACGGACAGCAAGAACCCATAGGTGCGCGCCAGCCTCGGGTCATAGAGCACCAGCAGCAGCACGGCCGCGGCCAGCGCGGGAACCAGGGACCGGCGGCGGCCGGTGCCGATGGCCAGCAGGGTGATGAGCCCGCAGGCCGCCGCCCTGAGCACACTGGGCTCTGGCCGGCACACCACCACGAACCCGAGAGTGAGCGCCGCCCCCGTCAGTGCCGTCGTCCGCAGTGAGAGCCCAAGACGTGGGGCCAGTCCCCCGCGCTCGGCCAGGAGTGCCCTGCCTGGCCGCCCGACGAGCACGCACAGTACGAGCGTGAGATTGCTCCCGGACACGGCCAACAGGTGCGTGAGATCGGTCGCCTTGAAGGCGTCGTGCAGCTCGGGACCGATCCGCGAGGTGTCTCCGACCACAAGCCCGGGGAGCAGGGAGCGCGCGTCCGGGCCGAGTCCGTCGGTCGCGCGACGGAGCCCCGCGCGCAGCGTCCCGGCCGTCCGCTGGATGGCGGACGGCGGCCCGGTGACCGCGGGCGGCCCCGTCTCCCGCACCCTCAGCACCGCGGCGTAGCGACCGTCGCCGCCGAGCGGTGGCTCCGCGCGGGCCGTCAGCCGCAGCCGGGTCGAGGGCAGCAGACTCAGCCACCGCGCCGTGGCCGTGCCGGGTCGGACGATCACCAACACCGGGGCCCGTGTTGCCACCGCCGCGCCGTCGGGACCGGTGACCGTGGTGACCTCGGCGTCGAGTGCGATCGCCGTGTCCGTCATATGGGGTGCCTGGACCCGGGGCTGGAGCGTGCGCGGATCACCCGAGACCGCCACCTCGGCCGTGATACGGCCGTACCGGCCCGCTGCCTCGGGAACCGGCCCCCGGTACAGATCGGCCCCGCTCAGGCCGCCCGCCGCCGCGCCCGCGGCGGCGCAGACCAGGACCGCGGCGACCGCCACCCGATTCCCGGAGGTCCCCGGCGCCCGCCCCCGTACGGCGGCCATGCACGCGGGCCCGAGGAGCAGGCCCGCCACGGCGAGGCACAGCACGGCCACGGTCGCCGGCCAGGGCGGTCGTGCGGTGAGACCGAAGGCCGCGGTACCCCAGGCCGCGAGGGCGGGGAAGACCAGCCGGAGGTCGACCGAGCCCTCCTGCCACGGGTCCGGCGCCGCGGCGGTGCGCATCACGGCCGCACCAGGGCGCGTAGATCCGCGAATCTGCGGTCGCCGATCCCCTTGACCTCGCGTAGCTCGTCCACGGAGCGGAAACCGGCATGCTCGGTGCGGTAGTCGACGATGTGCTGGGCAAGCACCGGACCGACTCCGGGCAGCCCGTCGAGCTGGTCCGCGGTCGCCGAGTTCAGGCTGAGAGGTCCCGTGCCGGCTCCGGCCGGGATGCCCGCCGCGCCCGCGCCCGCCTGACCCGGGGGCAGGCCCGGTGGCGGTGTGGCACCGACGAGCACCTGCTCGCCGTCGATGAGGACACGGGCCCGGTTCAGCCCGGTGAGGTCTGTGCCGGACCTCACTCCGCCCGCCGCGCGCAGCGCGTCGGCCACCCTCGAACCAGCGGGCAGTTGCAGCACACCCGGTCTGTGCACCTTGCCGCTGACATCGACCACGATCCGTGCCCCACCGCTCCCCGGAGCGGGCGGCAGCCCGGGAGAAGGCCCGGGCTCGGTGCTCGGGGGCGCTGCGAGGCTGGTGCTGCGGCTGTCCCCGACAAGCTGCGGCGCACGCACTGCTTCCGGTCG
This sequence comes from Streptomyces sp. NPDC059828, assembly GCF_042731955.1. Classification (NCBI taxonomy): domain Bacteria; kingdom Bacillati; phylum Actinomycetota; class Actinomycetes; order Kitasatosporales; family Streptomycetaceae; genus Streptomyces; species Streptomyces sp. NPDC059828. Next base: position 80,050 of record NZ_JBHWIW010000029.1, read on the forward strand.
CCCGGTCCAGAAGTGGTGGACGGCGAAGCCCAGCGCGGCCACGAGGACGACCGCGAGCGCCGCCAGCGCCCTCGGCTCGAGCCCGCACCGGAGCTGGAGCCACAGCGGCAGCCGGTCGCGCAGGGCATGGCGCCCCCGTCCGCTCATCGGCACTGCCGCCGACGGCGCGGCTTCGGCGGGCGCAGGTGGGGGATGGACATCTGGTGGCCGGGTCCCGGGCGGGGACGCCTGGGGCTGTGTGAAGAGCGCTTCCGCTCGCCGCCGCACCGCCGACTCCGGAACCGGGCCCGCATCTGAGACGGGACCGGGAGCGGTGGTACGCCGAGGATCAGTCGCCGCAGCGGTGAGTGCGGCAGCCGGCACGCAGGCCGGGCGCCCGGGACGCAATCGATGTCGACTGCCGCGGACCCGGCCGTCCGAACCCGGGGTGCGGCCCGGGCCACTGGTCGCGGAACGTGATCGCTGAGTCATGCCACCTGACGGTAGGCACAACCGCCCCTTCCCGCCGACCGCCCCCAATTCCGGTGGATACCCTGCTCATTGTGGATATCTTCGTCACCCGGACGAGCGAACTACCGGGGCGAGACCACGACCCCCAGCAGCCCCGGCCCGGTGTGTGCGCCGATCACTGCCCCGACTTCGCTGACGTGAAGCTCCGCGAGATTCGGCACCCGCTCCCGGAGCCGCTCCGCGAGCGCCAACGCACGCTCCGGCGCGGCGAGGTGGTGCACGGCGACGTCCACCTGGCCCGTGCCCGCTCGTTCGGCCGCGATCTCCTCGAGCCGAGCGATCGCCCGCGACGCCGTACGGACCTTCTCCAGGAGCTCGATCCTGCCGCCGTCGAGCTGGAGCAGCGGCTTCACGGCGAGAGCGGACCCGAGCAGCGCCTGCGCCGCGCCGATGCGGCCTCCTCGGCGCAGGTAGTCGAGGGTGTCGACGTAGAAGTAGGCCGATGTGGCCGCGGCGCGCTTCTCGGCCGCCGCCACGGCCTCGTCCAAGGCGCCACCGGCGTCCGCGGCATCCGCCGCCGCGAGCGCGCAGAAGCCGAGCGCCATCGCCACCATGCCGGTGTCCACCACCCGCACCGGGACGGGCGCTTCCCGCGCTGCCAGCACCGCGGCGTCGTAAGTCCCGGAGAACTCGGAGGACAGGTGCAGAGAAACGATTCCGGTCGCACCGGCCTCCGCCGTGGCGCGATAGGTCGCGGCGAAGGTCTCAGGGCTCGGTCGCGAGGTCGTCACCGGCCGCCGCTTCTGCAGTGCGAGGGCCAGTGAGCGCGCCGACAGCTCGGTGCCGTCCTCGAGCGCCTGGTCACCGAGGACCACGGTCAGTGGTACCGCCGTGATGCGGTGCCGCTCCATCGTCTGCGGCGGCAGGTAGGCCGTGGAATCGGTGACGATCGCGACATGGCGGGACATGAGCGGGAGGTTACCGGCAGGGGGCGCCGCACGGCAGCCCGACCCCACCCTGCCCGGCCGTTCCGCTCTGCGAACGCCTGGCGCGCGGGGCTCTGCCTGCCCTGCCCGGGTCCTGCCCGGACGGGACCTAGTTCGTCGTCTCCGGACGCGGCGCCTTCTGCCATGAGTAGGGCTGTTGCCTCGGGTCCCGCTCCGTAAGGGCCTGCGGAGGACGCGCTCCGTCCGCACCCGCTTCGGCGGTCTGCGCCTTCGGGTCGGCCGTCTCCCGTCGTCGGGCCGCCCCCTGATCGGGCGCGGGCGTGTCCGGCCCGGCGGGGGCCAGGTCGGGCATGTCCACCGCCGACCAGTCCGGCTCCGCCCGTGACCAGTCGCGGAGCGCGCCCGCCTCCACGTCGATCTGTGCGCTCAGCGCTTCCAGGTCCTCTGCGGCGAACGCGCGGGCGCGGTCCCGGGCGGCCCAGCGCAGCGAGTCCGCCGATTGCGTGATCCGCTCCACGCGCTCGCGCAGCTCAGGCATCCGCTGCGCGACCCTGCTCCGGTCCGGCTCCCGCTCCAGCCGGCGGAGCTGGTCATCCAGCTCATGGCCGTGCGCGCTCAGCTGCTGGAAGAGGCCGATCGACTCCTTCAACGAGGCATCGTCGGCCACACCGGCGTGCAGCGCGTCCTGAGTGGCCTTCATCGAGGTGCGCAGCCGCACCCGGAGCTGGGCCAGGTCACCGGCGACACCGGTCTGTCCGAGGCTCCTCGCGCGCAGCGTCGTGTCCTCCACCGTGCGCCTGGCCTGGCTGATGGTGCGGTCCACGCCCCTTTTGGCCGCGCCGATCGCCTTCACGCTCACATACACCCCGAGCGCCACGAAGGCGACGAAGAGCAGCGCCAGGATGACGATGACTTCTAGCACGGAACGCCTCCGGTTCGTCTGCGGTGTGTCCTCCCACCGTAAACGGAGCGGGCAGGCCAGGGGTTCCATCGGAACCCCCAACCTGCCCTTAGGGGAAACTCCAGGGACAGCCCCTGGCTTGCCCGGACCTACGCGGTGACGATGTTCACCAGCTTCGGTGCCCGGACGATCACCTTGCGGATCCCGGCCCCGTCCAGGGCCGCGACCACGGCCTCATGCCCCAGTGCCAGGGTCTCCAGCTCGGCGTCCGTGATCGACGGCGCGACCTCCAGACGTGCCTTGACCTTGCCCTTGATCTGCACCACGCAGGTGACAGCCTCGTCCACCGTGTACGCCGGGTCGGCGACGGGGAAGTCCGCGTGGACCACGGACCCGGTGTGCCCCAGACGGTGCCACAGCTCTTCCGCGATGTGCGGGGCCAGCGGGGCGATCAGCAGGACCAGCCGTTCCGCGACCGGCCGCGCCACCGCGCCACCCGCCTTGGTCAGGTGGTTGTTCAGCTCGGTGATCTTGGCGATGGCGGTGTTGAAGCGCAGGGCGGACATGTCCTGGCCGACCCCGTCGATCGCCTTGTGCAGCGCGCGCAGCGTGGCCTCGTCGGGCTCGGCGTCCGCGACGGTGACCTCGCCGGTCGCCTCGTCCACCACATTGCGCCACAGGCGCTGGAGCAGCCGGTACTGGCCGACGACGGCACGCGTGTCCCACGGCCGGGAGACGTCCAGCGGGCCCATCGCCATCTCGTACAGGCGCAGCGTGTCCGCACCGTACTCGGCGGCGATCTCGTCCGGGGTGACCGCGTTCTTCAGGGACTTGCCCATCTTGCCCAGCTCGCGCTTCACGGGCTCACCGTCGAAGAAGAACTTCCCGTCCCGCTCCTCGACCTCCGTGGCCGGCACCGGGAATCCACGGCTGTCCCGGTAGACATACGCCTGGATCATGCCCTGGTTGAACAGCTTGTGGAACGGCTCGACGGACGAGACGTGCCCCAGGTCGTACAGCACCTTGGACCAGAACCGGGCGTACAGCAGGTGCAGCACGGCATGCTCGGCACCGCCGACGTACAGGTCGACACCGCCGTGCGGCTGGCCCTCGCGCGGGCCCATCCAGTACTGCTCGACCGCGGGGTCGACCAGCTGCCGCTCGTTGTGCGGGTCCAGGTAGCGCAGCTCGTACCAGCAGGAACCGGCCCAGTTGGGCATGGTGTTGGTCTCGCGGCGGTAGCGCTTGACCCCGTCGCCCCGGCCCAGGTCCAGCTCGACGTGCACCCACTCGCCGTTCCGCGACAGCGGGGTCTCGGGCTGGGTGTCGGCGTCGTCGGGGTCGAACGTCCGCGGGGCGTAGTCGTCGACCTCGGGCAGTTCCAGGGGCAGCATCGAGTCGGGCAGCGCGTGGGCGACGCCGTCCTCGTCGTAGACGATGGGGAAGGGCTCGCCCCAGTAGCGCTGGCGGCTGAACAGCCAGTCGCGCAGCCGGAAGTTGATGGTTCCCTCGCCGATACCGCGATCGGTCAGCCAGGCGATGATCTTCGACTTGGCCTCGGTGACGGCCAGGCCGTCCAGGGAGATCTCGTCGTTCGACGAGTTGACGGCCGGGCCCTGGCCGGTGAAGGCCTCGCCCTCCCAGCCGTCCGGCGGCTGCACGGTGCGGATGATCGGCAGGCCGAAGGCCTCGGCGAACTCCCAGTCGCGCTCGTCCTGGCCAGGCACGGCCATGATGGCGCCGGTGCCGTAGCCCATCAGCACGTAGTCGGCGACGAACACCGGGATCCGGGTGCCGGTGACGGGGTTCAGGGCGTACGCGCCGGTGAAGACACCGGTCTTGTCCTTGTGCTCGGTCTGGCGCTCGACATCGCTCTTCGACTGAGCCTGCTTGCGGTACGCGGCGACGGCCTCGGCCGGGGTCGCGGCGCCGCCCGTCCACAGCCCCCTGCTGTCCTGCGGGATGTCCTGCGGCCACTCGGCGGGCAGGATCGCGTCGATCAGGCCGTGCTCGGGCGCCAGCACCATGTAGGTCGCGCCGAACAGGGTGTCGGGGCGGGTGGTGAAGACCGTGGCCGGCTCGCCCTCGTGGCCTTCGACCGCGAAGTCGACCCGCGCACCCTCGCTGCGGCCGATCCAGTTGCGCTGTTGCAGCTTGATGGCCTCGGGCCAGTCCAGCGCGTCCAGATCGTCCAGCAGCCGGTCGGCGTAGGCCGTGATGCGCATGTTCCACTGGCGCAGGTTGGCCTTGAAGACCGGGAAGTTGCCGCGCTCGGAGCGACCGTCGGCCGTGACTTCCTCGTTGGCCAGGACGGTGCCCAGGCCAGGGCACCAGTTGACGGGGGCGTTCGACGCGTACGCCAGGCGGTACTGCCCCAGAGCCTCCGCGCGCTCGACAGCGCTCAGCTCGCTCCAGGAGCCGCCGGACGGAGTGGCGCGCTCACCACTCTCGAACTGCGCCACCAGTTCGTCGATCGGGCGGGCCTTCTTCGCATCCTCGTCGTACCAGGAGTTGAAGATCTGAGTGAAGATCCACTGGGTCCACTTGTAGTAGTCCGGGTCGATCGTCGCGAACGACCGGCGCTTGTCGTGTCCCAGGCCCAGCCGGCGCAGCTGGACCTTCATGTTCTCGATGTTGGCCTCGGTGGAGACCCGCGGGTGCGTGCCGGTCTGGACAGCGTACTGCTCGGCGGGCAGGCCGAAGGCGTCGAAGCCCAGGGTGTGCAGGACGTTGTGACCGGTCATCCGCTGGTGGCGGGCGTAGACGTCGGTGGCGATATAGCCGAGCGGGTGGCCGACGTGCAGACCCGCACCCGAGGGGTACGGGAACATGTCCATGATGAACTTCTTGGGGCGGGCGACGGCGGTCGGGTCTCCGGCCAGGTCGCCGCTCGGATTGGCCGCCTCGTACGTGCCGTCGGCGTCCCAGAAGTCCTGCCAGCGTGCCTCGATATCGGCGGCCATGGCCGCCGTATAGCGGTGCGGTGCGGCCTCGGCAGCACCCGTGTTGGTCTCGGTCATGATCCCTTAAAGCTCCATCGGTCGTCTCTGCCAGCGGTCCCGGAACGGGCTGTGCCCACAAACAAAAGGACCCCTCACACAGGAGGGGACGCCGCGCTGACTCCGACCGGATGAGTCACCGGCCGGGACTGGTCAGCGCGGCCCGCTAAGCAGACGGCGTACGGCACGCATGGCGCCAGGGTACCGCAGGGTGCGTACGCGATGTGGGGAGCGGATCAACGGCCCACGAACACGCAGCGTTCAGCCGTACACCGGGGGTGAGCACAATCTCGCCATCTGAGAACGTGATTCCGGCCACGCTCCCACAGCCTTCCGGGCCATTTCAGGCCTTGGGTTACTCGGCGTATCGACCCGTTCCGGGGCAACCCCCGGGTCAGTTGCCGGTCGGACTGACCATTAAACGAGCAAAGCGCGTACTGCTTGGTATGGCTCGACCTAGCATGCGATCCACGGGACCGCTTTCCCGCACCATCGGAGTCGCCCCTATGAACCCTCGTCGCAAGATCCGCTCATCGCCCGGTCAGGACCCGGGACTCAGCCGCCAGGTGCAGGGCGCACTGATTGTGGCCGTTCTTGTCATCCTCCCCGTGATCGCCGTCAGCGGCAGCGACAGCTTCCGCGCCGCCCTGGACTTCGCCTCCGGTGTCCTCTCGCTGGTATCGCTGTCAGCCTCGGTCGCGTGGGGCCTCCTCGCCACCGACCGGCTGCTCCTCAACACACGCCAGCGGCTGCTCGCCCAGGGGTTCCACCGCGGCACCGCGACCGCTTCGCTCGGCTTCCTGCTGCTGCACGTCGCGGTCAAGGTCTCGCTCGGCCACGTCGAGCTGATCGGCGCGCTCATACCCTTCGGCCTCGGGGTCACAGGTACGTCCGCCCTCATCGGATTCGGTTCGCTCGCCGGTCTGCTGATGATCGTCGCCGCGTCCACAGGTGCCGCGCGCAGCGCACTCGCCGGAAACGTCCAGCTTGCAGCGCGCTGGCGGGCCCTGCACATGCTGGCCTACCCCGCCTGGTGTTTCGCACTCGTGCACGGTCTCTACGCGGGTCGCCCCGCGGCCACCTGGGTGACCACGATGTACTGCCTGGCACTCGCCGGCGTCACCGGAGTCGTCGCCCTGCGGCTGCTGCCGGGTCAGGCGCAGCGCCAAGTGGCGGAGCGCCTCATGCTCCTGATGGGAGGCAGCCGCCCGGCGGCCGAAGCCGCCGAGACGTCCCGGCGCGACCTCTCCACCTCTCCTCTTCCGGGCGCCTCAGGGAGCGCGTCGGGGACCGAGTTCGAGCGTGAGTTCCCCCGTCGGCGCCCGGAGGGCATGGACGAGGCCTTGGGACGACCCGGCGCTCAGGCCCTGGGATCCCCGCTCACCGCGTCCCTGGGTCAGCCGCTCGCCCCGCCGCGGGGAGACACCCCGCGCATCCCCGCCCCCTCGCCCGCGCTGTACGAAGCGGCGCCATCGGCGACGGCCTTCGCATCCGCCGGGCCTGACACGGCCGCTGAGTCCCTCCTGGGCAGTGGCGCGTCGTCCCGCGGCTCGCTGGCCGGGGACGGCCCCGGTACGGGAATCTCCGCCGCCTACCGCGCCGTGTCCATGGCCGCTGAAGGACCGGCCCGCACCTCGGGCGCCGCTGAGGCGGCGCCGTCCGGCGATGTCCCCTTCGCCCAGCGCGTCCCGATGACCGAGGAACTCCCGATCGTCGACGAGTCCGGCCCCCGTCCCGAGTCATGGCCGACGCCCTCCCCGCCGCCGCCCGGACAGGCCTTCCCCCCGCCGTCCGCCGCCACCCGCTACGAGACCACCGGCGCCGCTCCGTACGACACCGGCTCGATACCCGCGTACGACACGGGGACGGGCTCCGTACCGGCATACGGGACCGGAACGGGCTCGGTGCCGACATATGACACCGGCTCCGTACCGGCGTACGACACCGGCTCCATGCCTGCGTACGACACCGGCTCCATGCCTGCCTACGGCACCGGAGGCATCCCGGCCTACGGCAGCGGCGGCGCACCCGCGTACGACACCGGAAACATCCCGGTGTACGAGACGGGCGCCATGCCGCAGTACGCCGATCCCTACAGCGCCGCATCCGCGTACGGCGGCGTGGGCGGCGGCTATGCCGACCCGGCCGCGCCCCGCCCGTCGCTGGACGACACGCAACAAGCCCCCGGCCCGCTGTACCCGCCCACTGCCGGGGAGCCCTGGAACACACCCGCAGGAGAACGACCGTGAACGCCCCTCTCCCCGATGTCCCCGAAGTCCGCGTCGTCGGCCTCCCCCAACTGACGCAGGGCTTCGACCTGGTCGAGCGCCTCGACCTCCAGATGCACCTGAAGGTGCACGGTCCGCTCGAGCCCATGACAGGGGAGCGGCTGGCTCAGCTGGCCGAGAACATATCCCTGCGCGGCCGAGGCGGCGCGGGGTTCCCGTTTCACCAGAAGCTTCGGGCCGTGGCCAAGGCAGCCATCCGGCGCGGTGTACGCCCCGTCGTGGTGATCAACGCCAGTGAGGACGAGCCGGCGTGCCGCAAGGACACGGTGATGGTCAACCGGGCGCCCCACCTCATCCTGGACGGCGCACTGCTGGCCGCCGAGGCGCTGGGCGCCCGCACCCTGGTCGTCGCGGTGACCCGCAACTCCACTGAGGTCTCGATGCGCGCCGCCCTCGCCGAGCGGGGGCTGTCCGACCGGCGCGGTCAGCAGCTGCGGGCCCGGGTGCAGCGCAACCCCGAGCGCATGGTCTCCGGTGAGGCCTCGGCGATCATCCGGGCGATCAACGGCGGCCCCGCACTGCCCCCGGGCCGCCGTGAGCGCGCCGCCGAGTCCGGTGTCGGCGGCGCGCCGACGCTGTTGTCGAACGCCGAGACCTTCGCCCAGCTTGCGGTGGCCGCCCGGGTCGGTGCCCGGCGGTACTGCCACGCGGGCCTGGAGAGCGAGCCGGGCACGGTGATGCTGACGGTGTCCGGGGCCGTCGCCCGCCCCATGGTCCTTGAGGTGCCGACCGGTGTGCCACTGCGCTACGTGCTCCAGCTCGCGGGCGCTCCGCCGGTCCCCCAGGGTGTGCTGACAGGTGGCTACCACGGCAACTGGATCGACGCCGCCGCCACGCATGACGCGGTGATCTCGCGGGAGTCGCTGGCCAATGTGGGCGGCGCGCTCGGCGCGGGCGCGATCCTGCCGATCGGTCCCGAGACCTGCCCGCTCGGCGAGGCACAGCGCGTGGCCAACTGGCTGGCCGCCGAGACGGCCGGCCAGTGCGGCCCCTGCAAGCTCGGCCTGCCCGCGGCGGCCGGCGGACTGTCCGACGTCATCAACGGCGGCGGACCGGCCGCGCTGGAGGCGCTGAGGGAGGTCACACAGGCCGTGAAGGGTCGCGGGGCGTGCAAGCACCCGGACGGCTCGGCACGCTTCTTCGCGTCGACCCTGTCGGCGTTCACGGACGATCTGGCGGCGCACGTTCTGCACGGCGGCTGCGGCCGCGAGACGACCGGCGTGCTGCCGCTGCCGCTGCCCGGCTACGAGGAGGCGGCGGAGTCGATCCCGAGCGGTGAGAAGCTCGCCATCGACTGGACGCTGTGCAAGGGCCACGGTATGTGCGCCGAGATCGTGCCCGAGCTGATCCGCATGGGTCCCGACGGCTTCCCCACGGTGGCGGAGGCAGCGGTGCCGACGCATCTGCAGGGCCGCGCACAGCGCGTCGTACGCCGCTGCCCGGCGCTCGCGATCCGCCTTGAGCAGGCGCCCGCGGAGCGGCGCCCGAAGCAGCGCCCGGAGCTGCCCAGTTCCGGCTCCGGCCGCAAGGCGCTTGGCAGCGGGCGGGGTTGACAGGAGACGCGAAAGAGGGCCATCCGGATCGGATGGCCCTCTTCGTTTGCTCTGAACGAGCTGCTGTGGAGCTAAGGAGAATTGAACTCCTGACCTCTTGCATGCCATGCAAGCGCTCTACCAACTGAGCTATAGCCCCTTGCGGTGTGTCGGCCTTTCGGTTTCCCTCGTGGCGACACGGAGAACATTACACGGTCTCCCCGGTGGTTCAGCAAATCGTTTCCCGCGGCTGACCTTTTGATCTGACGTGCCCGTTTTGGGATGGTTGGCGAACGGCCTACCGGCCATCACCCCGACCCCTTCGCGCCCCCTCAGGCTCTTGCGAACGAGTAGAACCTCTTGAGGGCGCAATGCTCATCGAGCAGCCTGCCGTAGATCGGTTCGCCCTCGAGTTCCCGATATGTCTCGATCGGGTCGCCCTTTATGATCAGCGCCCGCGCGCACTCTTCGCACCAGTACTGGTACTCGGGGTTGACGGGGTCCATGTCCCGGACGATCGGCGTGCCGCTGTCACACCAGTCACACTTCCGCCTGTGTGCACCCATCATTCAGCTCCAGCTGTGGCCGCAAGCGGTGCACACGTACGAAATACCTCCGTTGTCACCGAGCACTTGGGCGACCTGAGACGAACCACACGAAGGGCAGCTGAGGCGAGCTCGGGCCTCCACAGGGGCGAGCAGATCATCGCCCTCCTCGAGGCTGCCACCGGGCATCGCCCTTCCTCCCGTTCCGGCCGTCGTCTCCTCCGGCCGTCCCGATTCTGCCATGGCACCGCCACGCGGCACGAGAAGTGGTGGAGACCTGAGGAGGTTGAGGTCACTGAGGGCTGAAGCGCCGAAACACAAAATCCCGCCCCCCACGAGGAGGACGGGATCGATGTGCCAACTTGTGGAGCTAAGGAGAATTGAACTCCTGACCTCTTGCATGCCATGCAAGCGCTCTACCAACTGAGCTATAGCCCCTTGTGTTCTTCGCGCTCCGCGCTGCGAACAAGAAGAACTCTAGCCTGTGACCAGCCGGAAAGTGAAATCCGGCCGGTCCGGGGCATGAGCGGGCGCCACACCCCGCTCAGTCGTCGTCGCCGAGCACCGGCTCGGGCAGCGTGCCCGCATTGTGCTCCAGCAGGCGCCAGCCACGCGCGCCTTCGCCGAGCACGGACCAGCAGCAGTTGGACAGCCCGCCGAGACTCTCCCAGTGGTGCGCCTCAAGGCCCAGCAGCCGGCCGATGGTGGTCCGGATCGTGCCGCCGTGGCTCACCACGACCAGCGCCCCGCCGTCCGGCAGCTTGTCGGCGTGTTCGAGTACCACGGGGGCGGCACGGTCGGCGACCTCGGTCTCGAGCTCGCCGCCGCCTCGGCGCACGGGCTCGCCGCGCTTCCAGGCGGTGTACTCCTCGCCGTACCGGGCCACGATCTCGTCGTGGGTGAGCCCCTGCCAGACGCCCGCGTAGGTCTCTCGCAGCGCCGGGTCGAGGGTCACGTCATGGCCGGTGATGGCGGAGAGGTGGCGGGCCGTGACCGCCGCCCGCTTCAGATCCGACGCGATGATCGCGTCGGGCCTGAGGGAGGCGAGGAGCCGGGCGGCCCGACGGGCCTGACCGACACCGGCCTCCGTCAGCTCGATGTCCGTCGAACCCTGGAAACGCCGCTCCAGATTCCAGGCCGTCTGGCCGTGCCGCCACAGAACGATGCGGCGGTCCCTGCCTCTGCCCTGGCCGGTGGCGCTCAGCTCAGCTCACCGTCCGTGCCGCTGCCGTCTCCCACGAGACGGGCGTGCTCCTCGGCCTTGCCGCGGGTCTTCAGGGCGTCCTCGGGCAGCGGCAGCTCGGGGCAGTCCTTCCACAGCCGCTCCAGCGCGTAGAAGACACGCTCCTCGCTGTGCTGGACATGGACGACGATGTCGACGTAGTCGAGGAGGATCCAGCGCGCGTCGCGGTCGCCCTCACGGCGCACCGGCTTGGCGCCGAGCTCCTTGAGGAGCCGCTCCTCGATCTCGTCCACGATCGACTTGACCTGGCGGTCATTGGGAGCGGAGGCGAGCAGGAAGGCGTCGGTGATCGAGAGGACGTCACTGACGTCGTACGCGATGATGTCGTGCGCGAGCCGGTCGGCTGCCGCCTGGGCGGCGGCGTTGACGAGCTCCAGGGAGCGGTCCGTAGCGGTCACAAGCAGGCTTTCGTCGGTGGTCAAGACCCCTCAAGGGTCTCACGGACCACCGACAGCTCACGCGGTGATTAATCCGGGGCCCGGTCGCGCCCACGGGCCACCCCCAAGCCAACCCGCGGGCC